>JBDSZF010000171.1:0-7139 GCA_039925285.1 Polaromonas sp. | reverse complement strand
TACGTGGTGGCGGGCCTTGATGCCGGCAGCAAGCTGCTGAAGGCCGAGGCGCTGGGCGTGGCCGTGATGGATGAAGCGGGCTTGCTGGCGCTGCTGGAGTCGCCGCCGGGCTGAACGCGCTCCGCTTCAAAAACCGCAGCCTTCATGGCGGCTGCTCGGGACGCAGCCAGAGCCACAGCAGCACGCAAGCCATCACGGCTACCACGGCCCCCGCAATCCAATGGCTGCGCAACAGCAGCACCGTGGTGATGGCGCTGGCGGTCATGACGATCGTGGCGCTCCACTTGGCTCGCCGGCGCACCACTCCGGCCTGCCGCCAGTCCCTGAGATGGGCGCCAAACCGGGGGTGGGACTCCAGCCATTGCAGCAGGCGCGGTGAACTGAGCCCTGCAGCCCAGGCGGCCAGCAGCAGGAAAGGCACGGTGGGCAACACGGGCAGGAACAAGCCCACGATTCCCAGGGCAATGCTCAACACCGCCAGCACCAGCAGGAACCAGCGCACAGGCGCAGGCAGCGCGGGTGTCCGGGGTGCGTCTTGTTTGAGGGGATGTTCGGTGGCCATAAGAACAATTGTGCTGCCAGCCGCTATGCTTGAGGCCATGACCATTCGTGAAATTCTCAAAATGGGTGATGAGCGGCTCTTGCGCATTGCCCAACCCGTGACCGCCTTCGACACCGATGAGCTGCATCTCCTGATCTCGGACATGTTCTACACCCTGCAGTCGGTCAATGGTGCGGGCCTGGCGGCGCCGCAGATTGGCGTTGACCTTCAAGTGGTGATTTTTGGCACCGACCAGCTCAATCCGCGCTACCCCGATGCACCGGTGGTGCCGCGCACCGTGCTGCTCAATCCGGTCATCACGCGCATGAGCGCGGATGAGGAAAGCGACTGGGAGGGGTGCCTCTCGGTGCCCGGCCTGCGCGGCAAGGTGCCGCGTTTTTCGCACATCCGCTATACCGGTTTTGACCAGTATGGTGATCCGATAGACCGCACGGTGGACGGTTTTCATGCGCGTGTGGTGCAGCATGAATGCGACCACCTGATCGGCAGGCTCTACCCGATGCGGATTCGGGACTTCAGCCAGTTCGGCTACACCGAAGTGCTTTTTCCGGGCCTGGACACTCTGGCTGACGACTGAGCCCCCATCGCGGCGCAGGCCAGCCGGCTTCAGTCGTTCAGCGCCTGCAGCAATTCGGTTTCAATCGCGATTTGCGCCTTGTTGTGCTGCAATTCCGGCCCGTCAATCAGGAAAGTATCTTCGACCCGCTCGCCCAGGGTCGTGACCTTGGCCAGCTTGACGTTGATGTGGTGATGGGCCAGGACGCGCGCAATCAGGTAGAGCAGCCCGACGCGGTCACTGGCCGACACGCTGAGCAGCCAGCGCTGGGCTTTTTCATCCGGGTGCAAATCGACTCGCGGGGTGACCGGAAAGCTCTTGACGCGGCGTGATACGCGGCCTTTGCCCGGCGCCGGCAGCGGGCCCTGTTCCTCCAGCGTGCGGCCCAGGTCGGCCTCGACCATGGCGGCGAGTTCGCGGTAATGCTCCTCCAGCGGCGGACTGGCCACCTGGAAGGTATCCAGGGCATAGCCATTGTTGGCCGTGTGAACCTTGGCATCCAGAATGCTGAAGCCGGCCTGGTCAAAGTAACCGCAAATCCGCACGAACAGATCCGGCGCATCGGGCGTATAGACCAGCACCTGCATGCCTTCGCCGGCCGATGAGCGGCGCGCCCGGACAATCACTCTGGATTTTCCGACGTAGCGCGACAGGTGACGGGCGTGCCAGGCAATGTCGGCGGCCTCATGGCGCATGAAATAGCTCACATCCAGCGTGTCCCACAGCAGCTTGTGGGCTTGATACGGCTCGGCATGCAGGGCCAGCAGCGTCAGGGCTTCACGCTTGCGCGATTCGACTTCAGCGGCTGCATCGGGCGCACGGCCGCCCAGCACCCGCAGCGTGTAGCGGTAGAGGTCTTCGAGCAGCTTGCCTTTCCAGGCATTCCAGACCTTGGGGCTGGTGCCGCGAATGTCGGCCACCGTCAGCAGGTACAAGGCCGTCAGGTAGCGTTCATTGCCGACTCGCCGCGCAAACGCGGCAATCACTTCCGGGTTGCTCAGGTCTTCCTTCTGGGCGGCGTGGCTCATGCTCAGGTGCTCGCCCACCAGGAATTCGATCAGCACGGCATCAACAGCGGCAATGCCGTGCTGGCGGCAAAAAAGACGCACTTCCTTGCGGCCCAGTTCGGAATGGTCGCCGCCGCGGCCCTTGGCAATGTCATGGAACAGCGCGGCGATGAACAGGATCCACGGCTTGTCCCAGCCGGCGGCCAGTTGCGAGCACATCGGGTATTCATGCGAATGCTCGGCCATGAAAAAACGCCGGACATTGCGCATCACCATCAGGATGTGCTGGTCCACCGTGTAGACATGGAACAGGTCGTGCTGCATCTGCCCGACGATATTGCGAAATGCCCAGAGGTAGCGCCCCAGCACCGAGGTCTGGTTCATCAGCCGCATGGCATGGGTGATGCCCTCAGGTTGCTGCAGGATGCGCAGGAAGGTCGCCCGGTTCACCGGATCGCTGCGGAATTTGGCATCCATCATGCCCCGGGCGTTGTACAGCGCCCGCAGGGTACGGGCCGACAGGCCCTTGATGCCTACGTTGGTCTCGAACAGCAAAAATGTTTCAAGAATGGCGTGCGGTTCGCGCAGGTACAAATCGTCGCTGGCCACTTCCAGCATGCCGGCCTTGTCAAAAAACCGTTCATTGATGGGGCGCAGCGGATAGTTGCAGGGGCTGAGTTGCTCTTCGATATTGAGCAGAAAAATCTGGTTGAGCTGCGTGACGGCCTTGGCCGTCCAGTAATAGCGGCGCATCAGCGCTTCGCTCGGGCGTGTCGGGGGGCGTCTGGCCGAACTGCCGCCCCGGGGTGCAACCGCCCTGTCCAGCGGCAGAGCCGCATGCACGGCGTCAAGCGTGTGGACTCGTTCGCCGCGCTGATCAGGCTGGGCGGAATAGCCAAAGGATTCGGCCACCGCCGTTTGCAGGTCGAACACCAGCCGGTCTTCGCGCCGGCCTGCAATGATGTGCAGCCGCGCACGTATCAGGCTCAGCAGCGCTTCATTGGTCTTGATCTGCTGGACCTCAAAAACGGTTGCCAGGCCATTGACCGCCAGTTCGTCCCAGGATTTTCCCAGACCGGCGGCGCGCGCCACCCACAGCACCACCTGCAAATCGCGCAGCCCGCCGGGCGATTCCTTGCAGTTGGGCTCCAGCGCGTAGGGCGTATTTTCAAACTTGTTGTGGCGCTGGCGCATTTCCAGCGTTTTGGCGATAAAAAAAGCCTTGGGATCGAGAATGGCGTCAAGCTGTGTTTGCAGGCGCCGGTAGCAGGTTTTCGAGCCGGTCAGCAGGCGCATCTCCAGCAAGGAGGTCTGCACCGTGACATCCTTGGCCGCTTCTTCGACGCAATGGGCGGCCGTGCGTACGCTGGAGCCGATCTGCAGGCCGCAGTCCCAGCAGTTGCTGATAAAAGTCTCGACCTTGCCCTTGAGCGCCGGGTTGTCCTCGATATTGACGTCGTCGGGCAACAGCAGCAGCACATCGACATCGGAATGCGGAAACAACTCGCCCCGGCCATAACCACCGACGGCGATCAGGCAGGCTTCCGGCGGAAAGCCAGCGCGTTCCCACAGCTGCTTGAGGGTGGTGTCCGTCAGTCTGCCCAGCTTTTGCAGCAGACCGTGAATACCCCGGGTGGAAGCGCCGCTGCCCGCCAGCGAAGCCATGACAGCTTCTTTGCCTGCGCGGTATTGATCGCGAAAAGGAGCCATTTCAGTCATGAGGTAACACCTGACCTTGGAAGTACGAAAAAGGCAGTCCCGCAAAGGGACCGGGATCAGGCGTTGGCGGGCGCAGGCGTATGTTGTGGCACGAAGGCCGGAATCGGCGGGCTGCCGGCCGATAGCGTCAGCACTTCGTAGCCGGTTTCAGTGACCAGCACCATGTGCTCCCACTGGGCCGACAGCGAGTGGTCGCGCGTCACGATGCTCCAGCCGTCTTTCTCGGGGCCGTCCTTGATGTCGCGCTTGCCGATGTTGATCATGGGCTCGATGGTGAACACCATGCCAGGCTTGAGCTCTTCCATCGTGCCGGGGCGGCCGTAGTGCATCACCTGCGGCTCTTCATGGAATTTTTTTCCAATGCCGTGGCCGCAAAATTCGCGCACCACGGAGTAACCGTTTTTTTCGGCAAAAGTCTGGATCGCATAGCCGACATCGCCCAGCCGCGCGCCAGGCTTGACCTTCATGATGCCGTGCCACATGGCTTCGTAAGTGACCTGGCACAGCCGCTTGGCGGCAATCGCGCACTCGCCGACCAGGAACATGCGGCTGCTGTCGCCGTGCCAGCCGTCCTTGATGCTGGTCACGTCCAGGTTCAGGATGTCGCCTTTTTTCAGCGGTTTGTCGTTCGGAATGCCGTGGCAGACCTGATGGTTGAGCGAGGCGCACAGCGACTTGGGGTAGGGCGGGTAGCTGGGCGGGCCGTAACCGAGCGTGGCCGGAATCGCCTTTTGAACGTTTATGGTGTAGTCGTGGGCCAACTGGTTGATTTCGTTGGTGGTCACGCCGGGTTTGACGAAGGGGGTCAGGTAGTCCAGCAACTCGCCGGCGAGCCTGCCCGCCACGCGCAAGCCTTCAATACCGGCTGCATCTTTGTAAGTAATACTCATGCCGGAATTATCCCACCTGACCCCGGCAGCTGTATTTCATCAGGCCTGCAAGGGTTTTTGGCCCCATGCCAGTGGGCGCCGTGGCCGGGCGACTGCTTGCACAGGTTCAGCCGGTGCGCTGATAAAATTCCTGCTTGATGCGTACTGCGCCGCATTTGGTCCAGCTTCCAGGAAACTTCCTTCCAGCCATTTGCATCAAACCCCAAAGAAAGCAGCTTGCCAGCTGCCCCTTCACCACCTCCACCAAAAGGCCATCGCTACCGTGACTCTGCACCTGACGACTTTTGAGGGCGAAGCCCACGGCATCAGTGCCCTGAGCGACTTTCGCATCCAGCAACTTCTTCCCCGCCTGCAAGGCATTCACGAAAAAATCGTGGGTATCAGTGCCCGGTTTATCCATCTGGTCGCCACCGGGGAACTCCCTTCGGAGACGCTGAAAACCCGGCTCGCTGCCTTGCTCAGCTATGGCGAACCGTGCAATCCGTCAGCCGCAAATGCGGCCGACAGCGTGCTGTTCATCGTGTCGCCGCGTTTTGGCACCGTGTCGCCCTGGGCTTCCAAGGCGACGGACATCGCGCACAACTGCGGGCTGGCCGTCAAGCGCATCGAGCGCATCACCGAATACCGCCTGGCGCTGAAGTCCGGCTTTTTCAGCAAGCCGGCCTTGACCGAGGCCCAGCGCGAGCAGGTCGCGGCCTTGTTGCATGACCGCATGACCGAAAGCGTGATGACTGAACAGGTGCAGGCCGCAGCCGGTCTTTTCACCGAACTGCAGGGCGAGCCGCTGCAAACCATCGACGTGCTGGAAGGCGGCAAAGCCGCGCTGGAGCAGGCCAACACCAAATTCGGCCTGGCGCTGGCTGCCGACGAGATCGACTATCTCGTCAACGCCTTCACCCAGCTCCGGCGCAATCCGACCGATGTCGAGCTGATGATGTTCGCGCAGGCCAACAGTGAGCATTGCCGCCACAAGATTTTCAATGCCGACTTCACGATTGACGGCGTGCCGCAGGAAAAAAGCCTGTTCGGCATGATCCGCAATACCGAGCAGCTCAACCCTCAGCACACGGTGGTGGCTTATTCGGACAACGCCTCGGTCATGGAAGGCGCCAGAATCCAGCGTTTTTATGCCAAATCAGCCTCTGGCGCAGGCGGAACGGGCGCATTAAGCTATCAAACCTATAGCGCTGCCGACGACGTTCTGACCCATGTGCTGATGAAGGTGGAAACCCATAACCACCCCACGGCGATTTCCCCGTTTCCCGGCGCCTCGACCGGCGCGGGTGGCGAGATTCGCGACGAGGGTGCCACCGGGCGCGGTTCCGAGCCCAAGGCCGGTCTGACCGGCTTCACGGTTTCCAAATTGTTTGACGGTGATTACGGCAAGCCGGATCACATTGCCAGCGCGCTGCAGATCATGCTGGAGGGCCCGCTCGGCGGCGCGGCGTTCAACAACGAATTCGGCCGGCCGAACCTGGCCGGTTATTTCCGCGAATACGAGCAGACCGTGGCCGGCCAGCGCTGGGGCTACCACAAGCCGATCATGATTGCCGGCGGCGTCGGCACGATTGACGCCGAGCTGACCCACAAAATCCTGTTCCCGGCCGGCACGCTCTTGATCCAGCTCGGCGGCCCCGGCATGCGCATCGGCATGGGCGGCAGCGCGGCCAGCTCGATGGCCTCGGGCGCCAATGCGGCCCAGCTCGACTTCGATTCGGTGCAGCGCGGCAACCCGGAAATCGAGCGCCGTGCCCAGGAAGTCATCAACCAGTGCGCCCAGCTGGGCCTGGCCAATCCGATCCTGGCGATTCACGATGTCGGCGCTGGCGGCCTGTCCAACGCCTTTCCCGAGCTGGTCAACGACGCCGGTCGCGGCGCCCGTTTTGATCTGCGCGCCGTCAAGCTCGAAGAAAGCGGCTTGAGCCCCAAGGAAATCTGGAGCAATGAAAGCCAGGAACGCTACGTGATGGCGATTGCGCCCGAATCGCTGGCGCAGTTCGAAGCGTTTTGCGAGCGCGAGCGCTGCCCGTTTGCGGTGATTGGCGTGGCGACCGAGGAGCGCCAGCTCGTTCTGTCGGATGACGACAAAGCCGCACCCGTCGATATGCCCATGAACGTGCTGCTGGGTAAGCCGCCCAAGATGCACCGCGATGTGAAAACCGTGGCGCGCACCATCAAGCCGATTGACCTGACGGGTGTCGATCTGCAAAAAAGCTGCATTGATGTGTTGAGCCACCCGACGGTGGCATCGAAACGGTTTTTGATCACCATCGGCGACCGCACCGTGGGCGGCATGACGCACCGCGACCAGATGGTCGGCCCGTGGCAGGTGCCGGTGGCCGATTGTGCGGTGACGCTGGCCGACTACAAAGGGTTTGGCGGCGAGGCCATGAGCATGGGCGAGC
>JBDSZF010000170.1:0-3539 GCA_039925285.1 Polaromonas sp. | reverse complement strand
ATGCGCTGGGTATGTCCATATCCGGAGTGATAAACAACTACGGTGCTTGTCATGGGATGCCTTGGGTTTTATTGAAATGAAAAAGAGCAGGCAGGCCCCACGGCCGACCTGCGGGTGTATCAGAAATTGTCAGTAATTGTGAAGTTCCGGATCAGCCCTTGGTCTGGCCGTCCACGCTCCATGCACCCGAACCCCAGGCTGCAATAGTCAGCAGGCCACCCACCACGGCGATGTTCTTGAAGAAGGCCTGGGACTGTGCGGGGTCGACCCAGAAAGCGTGGAAGATGAAGGTGATGACCGCGGTGAACACGGCAATGCCCAGCGCCGCCCAGCGGGTCTGGAAGCCGACCAGCAGCAGCAGACCCAGCCCTAGCTCAACCGCGATGGCGATCGCCGCTGCCACTTCGGGAAGCGGCACGCCCTTGGAGGCGATATAGCCCGCCGTTCCGGCAAAGCCGGCAATCTTGCTGAAGCCGGCCGGCACAAACAGCAGCGCCAGCAGGATGCGGCCGATCAGCGACAGGGGATTTTGGAGAGAGGCAAACATGGATGAGTCCCTGGTAAAAAGTAAGGGGGAAATGATGGATTAAAAAAATACGCTGGGCAAGCCCGATGAGCTTATGCAGCCTTCATGACACTTGGTGCCGCTAGCCGGGAGACTTTCAGGGCGCCAGATCAAATACCAGCACCTCGGCCGCCTGGCCATGGGCCAGCTGCAACCGGCTTTCTGATTGCAGCGCCAGCGCGTCGCCCGCGTGCAGCGTTTGTCCATTGACGTCCAGCTGGCCGCGAACCAGATGCACATAGGTTTTGCGGCTGGGGTCAAGCGCCAGCGTGACAGCCTCGGCAGCATCCAACAGGCCGGCATACAGCCTGGCGTCGGCATGGATCAGCACCGACCCCTGCGCGCCATCAGGCGAGGCGACCAGCCGCAGCGCCCCACGCTTTTCGGCGTCAGAAAAAGCCTTTTGCTCGTAGCTGGGGGTAATGCCGACCACATTGGGAATGATCCAAATCTGCAGGAAATGCGTGGTCTGGCCCTCGGCATGATTGAACTCGCTGTGCTGCACGCCGGTGCCGGCACTCATGCGCTGCACGTCGCCGGGCGGAATGCCCTTGACGTTGCCCATGCTGTCCTTGTGCGCCAGTTCGCCGCTCAACACGTAGCTGATGATTTCCATGTTCTGGTGGCTGTGCGTGCCAAAACCACGGCCAGCGGCAATGCGGTCTTCATTGATGACCCGCAGGTTGCCAAAGCCCATGTGCTTGGGGTCGTAATAACCGGCAAACGAAAAGGAATGAAATGATTTGAGCCAGCCGTGGTCAGCATAGCCACGTTCGCCCGAAGCGCGTAATGTCATCATGAAGTGCTCCATTCAAATTAAATTGCAATGCCTTCACTGTAAGCGGCGAAGCGGCTTTGAAGATTGCGCCGGTTTGCTGGCATCATTCGAATTATTTGAACCTTCATCATGATACCCATCCACAATCCGGTTAGAGATGCATTGACGCCTGAAGTCATCGGGCTGATAGGCGCTGTGCACCGAAGCGGGAGCATGGCCGCGGCGGCACGCGAACTCGGTGTGGTGCCCAGCGCCCTGACCTACCGCATCCGGCAGGTGGAAGATGCGCTCGATGTGCTGCTGTTTGACCGCTCGTCGCGCCAGGCCAGGCTGACCGTGGCAGGTCACGAATTGCTGCGCGAAGGCAACCGTGTTTTACTCGAACTCGATGCCATCGCCAATCGCGTCAAGCGCGTTGCGACCGGCTGGGAGCCGCAGTTCACTCTGGCCGTGGACAGTGCCATCTCGCGCACCACCGTGATGGAATTGTGCGAGGCATTTTTTGCGCTGAACCCGCCTACCCGCCTGAAGATCCGCGAGGAAGCGCTGTCGGGCACGCTTGAAGCGCTGACCTCGGGCCAGGCCGATCTGGCCATCGGCGTTGCGCTGGAGCCGGCGCTGCACAAATCGGTCCAGGGCAAGCCACTGGGCAGCATTCGCTTTGTTTATGCGGTGGCGCCGCACCATCCGCTGGCGCAGGCCGCCGAGCCGGTCAGCGATGCCCTGCTCATGGCGCACCGCGCTGTGGCGGTAGCCGACTCGGTGCAGCGGGGCAGCGGCGTCAGCACCGGTCTGCTGGGCGGCCAGGATATTTTTACCGTTCCCGGCATGCAGCAAAAACTCGATGCGCAACTGCGCGGACTGGGCGGCGGCTTCCTGCCCGAATACCTGGCCCGGCCCCATATCGCCGCCGGCCGGCTGGTGGAAAAGCAGATGCAGCGGGCCACCCGCGTGGTGCCGATGAGCTATGTGTGGCGCCGTGCGGATGCGGGCGCCGAGGGACGGGCCCTGCAATGGTGGCTGCAGCAGTTGAACCATCCGGCGACCCGAAAAGCCCTGCTGGAGCGCGCCCATTCGTTATAAATCGGCGCTCAGGGCCGGGATGCGCCGGCTGCGGTGTAGAGTGTGCGCATGGCGTGCGTTTTGCTGCTTGCATTCTTGCACTGTGATGACGAAGCCATTTTTTTCATTCACTCAGAAAAAGTAAAGATTCATGACCAAAAAATCCCGCACCGCTTCTTCTGAACCCGCCAAGCAGCGCCACATCGCTGTGGTGGGTGCTGGCATTGCCGGTATTACCTGTGCACGTACGCTGGTGCAGGCCGGACACCGCGTCACTGTTTTTGAGAAAAGCAGTGAGGCTGGCGGCCGCATGTCAACCCGCGCCAGCCAATTTGGCAGCTTTGACCACGGTACGCAGTATTTCACCGTGCGCGATGAGCGGTTTGAAAAAGCGCTGGCCACCGCCACCGGGCTGGTGCGCCCGTGGAGCGCCAATACCGTGCGCGTACTGGACGATCTCGGCCGCGTTGTGGCGGCCTCGCTGCCGGCCAGGGAAGCCCACTGGGTTGCCACGCCAGGCATGAATGCGCTGGTTCGCCAGTGGGCCCAGCCTTTGGTGGATGGCGGCCGGATGGTGCAGGAGACACGGGTCGTCTATATCGAAGAAGACAAGCTGGACCAGCAGCGCTGGCAATTGCAAACCGAAGGCCCGGACGCAAGCGTGTATTCGGGTTTTGATGCGGTGGTGCTGGCCATTCCTGCACCGCAGGCCCATGAACTGCTGAGCGACTCGGAACAGGCCGCTTCACTGCTGGTAGACCTGGCAGGCGTGAATGTGGCGCCCTGCTGGACCCTGATGGTGGCGTTTCCGCAGGCCATGCAGCCCACGCTGGCCAGCCTGGGCCCGCAGTGGAACGTGGCGCGCAGCACGCACCACCGGATTGCCTGGCTGGCCCGGGAGTCGTCCAAGCCCGGGCGCGGCCCGATTGAACGCTGGACTGTTCAGGCCAGCCCCGCATGGTCACAGCGTCACCTGGAAGACGATTCAGAACGCGTCAAGGCCAAGCTGCTCAGGGCCTTCACCGAAGTCACCGGCATTCGTGCCGAGCCGCCTTACGCCGAAGTGCATCGCTGGCGCTTTGCCCAGACCACCAAGCCCCTCGGTAAAACCCATGCCTGGGATGCCAGCGCCCG
>JBDSZF010000169.1:0-12563 GCA_039925285.1 Polaromonas sp. | reverse complement strand
CCGGGCTTTCGCCAGGGTCCAGGTGGCCGGCCGGGTTGTTGAGCTTCAGGCCATCTCGGGTTTCTTCCTCGACCAGCAGGAATTTCCGGACGCCATCGAAATCCCGTTCAATGACCGCCGCCACCGTGACGTTGGGTTTCCATCGTTTATTCATGCGCGAGATTATCCGTGGCATTTTTGACCAATGAAGATTAAGCGTCCAGCGGAATTTTCTGCGCGCTGGGAAAGCCGTGGGCAAAGCTCTGGCGCAGATGCTCGACCAGACATTGCACTGCCTTGGGCACTTGCGCTGACCATGGCCGCAGGGCGTAAATGCGTTCGCCGAAAAATCCCTGGACCTGCCAGTCGGGCAAGACCTGCACCAGCGGCACCGGCCCGCTTGCTGCGCACGGCATGCTGAAATCCGGCAGCAGGCCGATGCCCAGGCCGGCCAGCAGGGCGTCGCGCAGCACTTCGCTGTTGTTGGCCTTGAGCGAACCGGCGACATTGACACCAAGGCGTTCAACCGCGCCATCGGCTGGCTTGCGTTTTCCGGATGGCAGCGCCGGCCGCGCAAAGGTCCAGCTGCCGGCATGGCTGTCCCGAAGGTAGAGCAGGCAGTCGTGCGATGCCAGTTCGGACGGGTGCGACGGAATGCCGCGCCGCGCCAGGTATTGCGGACTGGCGACCAGCAGCGAGCGGGTTTCGCACAGCACCCAGGCCACATGGGTTTCGGGTGGCGCATTGGTGTGCCGGATCGCCAGGTCGAAGCCCTCGTTGGCCAGGTTGATAAAGCGGTCGGTGAGCTCCAGCTCGATGTGAATGTCGGGGAATTGCTGCAGGAATGCCGCGATGCAGGGCGCCAGCTGCTGACGCCCCAGCGCAACGGGTGCCGTCAGCCGGATCAGCCCGCGCGGCGTGCCGGCCAGGTCACGGGCTGCGCTATAGCTGTCACTGATGCGCTTGAAAGCCGGCTGCATGTCGTTGACCAGCTGCTGGCCGGCCTCGGTCAGGCCGACCGAACGCGTGGTGCGGCGCACCAGCAGCACGCCGGCTGTGCGTTCCAGTTCGCTGATGCGCATGCTGGCCGAGGCCTTGGACACGCCGAGCCGGCGGGCGGTTTCGGTAAAGCTGCGGGTCGCGGCGAGCACGGTCAGCAGGTGAAGGTCGGCCACTAGCGGCGCCAGCTGGTCAGAGGACATCAGGGTTGTTCATTGTTCAGAAATATGAACAATGTAATCAGTAAACAGGGACTTATCAAATCGCCATGCTGACCCTAGACTTCACGCACTTATCTGTTCCTCAAGGATTGACCATGTTTTCATCGCCTGTCGAAATTGCGCCCCAAATCACCATTGGCCACTACCTGAACGGCAGCACGGTCACGCCGGCCGCCGGGCGCAGCCAGGAAGTCTTCAACCCGGCCACAGGCGCGGTGTCGGGCCATGTGGCGCTGGGCAGTTCAGCCGATGTGGATGCCGCTGTGGCTTCTGCGCAAGCCGCTTTTCCGGCCTGGTCCGACATGCCGCCGATTCGCCGCGCCCGCGTCATGTTCAAGTTCCTGGAGCTGCTGAACCAGAACAAGGACCAACTGGCCCACCTGATCACCGCCGAGCACGGCAAGGTGTTCACCGATGCGCAGGGCGAAGTGTCGCGCGGCATCGACATCGTCGAATTTGCCTGCGGTATGCCGCAGTTGCTCAAGGGCGACTTCACCGACCAGGTCTCCACCGGCATGGACAACTGGACACTGCGCCAGCCGCTCGGTGTGGTGGCCGGCATCACGCCGTTCAATTTTCCCGTGATGGTGCCGATGTGGATGTTCCCGGTGGCGATTGCCGCCGGCAACTGTTTTGTACTCAAGCCCAGCCCGATCGACCCGAGCGCCAGCTTGTTTCTAGCCGATTTGTTCAAGCAGGCCGGCCTGCCAAACGGCGTATTCAATGTCGTGCAAGGCGATAAGGAAGCGGTCGATGCGCTGCTGGTGCATCCCGATGTAAAAGCGGTTTCTTTTGTCGGTTCGACGCCGATTGCGAACTACATCTACGAAACCGGCGCGCACCACGGCAAACGCGTGCAGGCGCTGGGCGGCGCCAAGAACCACATGGTCGTCATGCCCGACGCCGACCTGGAGCAGGCGGTCGATGCGCTGATCGGCGCGGGCTACGGCTCGGCCGGCGAGCGCTGCATGGCGATTTCGGTGGCGGTGCTGGTCGGCAATGTGGCCGAAAAGCTGATTCCCATGCTGAAAGCCCGCGCCGAAACCCTGGTGATTAAAAACGGCGAAGAGCTCGACGCCGAGATGGGTCCGATCGTGACCGCTAGCGCGCACCAGCGCATCACCGGCTACATCGATCAGGGCATCAAGGAGGGCGCGACGCTGCTGGTCGATGGCCGCAGCTTCACGGGCGCCGATGCGGGCGAGGGCTGCGATCAGGGTTTCTGGATGGGCGGCACGCTGTTCGACCATGTCACGCCTGACATGCGCATCTACAAGGAAGAAATCTTTGGCCCGGTGCTGGGCTGCGTGCGGGTCAAGGACTTTGCCGAAGCAGTCGATCTGATCAATGCCCACGAGTTCGGCAACGGCGTGAGCTGTTTTACCCGCGACGGCCATGTGGCGCGCGAATTCAGCCGCCGCATCCAGGTCGGCATGGTCGGCATCAACGTGCCGATTCCGGTGCCGATGGCCTGGCACGGTTTTGGCGGCTGGAAAAAAAGCCTGTTTGGCGACATGCACGCCTACGGCGAAGAAGGCGTGCGCTTTTACACCAAGCAGAAATCCATCATGCAGCGCTGGCCTGAAAGCATTGGCAAGGGCGCCGAGTTTGTGATGCCCACGGCCAGGTAAACCTGGCAAAAGCCGCTCGCGGCTCTGGTGTTTTTGACCCGCCCCATCAGCCCGTCATCGGCTGATGGGGTTGTTTTCATGGGGGGCAGGGGTTTGTCCCGGAGCTTGGCCCGCTCAATCAACAAATGTCTGGGTTGACGAAAATTTACAAAAAACTCATGTAAGCTTTACGAAAGCTACAAATTCCGCCCCGGCTCCTTGCTGAGCCTCCGAGAAAAAAACCAAGCAATGAGGAGACCCCATGCTGATTGGGATACCCGCCGAAATAACGGCCGGAGAAACACGCGTCGCCATCACGCCCGAAACGGCGAAAAAGCTCAAGGCCCAGGGCCACACGATTCGCGTCCAGTCGGGCGCCGGCGTTGCTGCCAGTGTGCCCGATGAGGCCTATGCGGCGGTTGGCGCCGAGATCACCGATGCGGCAGGCGCTTATGCGGCCGACATCGTGCTCAAGGTGCGCTGCCCGGAGGGCAGTGAGATGGCGCACACCCGGCCTGGCAGCGTGATGGTCGGCATGCTCAACCCCTTTGATGCTGCAGGCCTGCAGCGCCTGGCCGCCGCGCAGCTGACGTCGTTTGCGCTCGAAGCGGCGCCGCGCACCAGCCGCGCGCAAAGCATGGACGTGCTCTCGTCGCAGGCCAATATCGCCGGCTACAAGGCCGTCATGATGGCCGCCGACCAGTACCAGCGCTTCTTCCCGATGCTGATGACGGCGGCCGGCACCGTCAAGGCGGCGCGCGTGGTGATCCTGGGCGTCGGCGTGGCCGGCCTGCAGGCGATTGCCACGGCCAAACGCCTGGGCGCGGTGATTGAGGCCAGCGACGTGCGCCCCAGCGTCAAGGAGCAGGTTGAATCTCTGGGCGCCAAATTCATCGACGTGCCTTACGAAACCGATGAGGAGCGTGAAGCCGCCATTGGCGTGGGCGGTTATGCCAAGCCGATGCCGCCGAGCTGGATGGAGCGGCAAAAGATTGAAGTCGCCAAACGCGTGGCGCAGGCTGACATCGTGATCACCACCGCCCTGATTCCGGGCCGTGCCGCGCCGGTGCTGGTCACCGAGGAGATGGTCCAGGCCATGAAGCCCGGCAGCGTGATTGTCGATCTGGCCGCCGCGCAAGGCGGCAACTGCCCGCTGACCGAAGCGGACAAGACCGTTGTCAAGCACGGCGTGACGCTGATCGGCGCGACCAATCTGCCCGCGCTGGTGGCGGCAGACGCCAGCGCGCTGTATGCGCGCAACCTGATCGACTTCCTCAAGCTCATCATCACCAAAGAGGGCGCGCTGAAGATCGACCTCGAAGACGACATCGTGGCCGCCTGCCTGATGACCCAGGGCGGCGAAGTCAAGCGCAAATAGGCTGATACGGGACCAGCGGTCCCGTTCGCCCAAGCCCCCTTTAACCGCTATTAAAGCCTCGCAAACCTCTCACCCGGAAGGAGAAGACCATGGATGCCGTGTCGCCCACCATCATCAACCTGATCATTTTTGTATTGGCCATCTACGTCGGTTACCACGTCGTGTGGACCGTCACGCCCGCCTTGCACACGCCGCTGATGGCGGTGACCAACGCGATTTCGGCCATCGTGATCGTCGGCGCGATGCTCGCCGCCGCGCTGACCGAAACGCCGCTGGGCCGCACCATGGGCGTGCTGGCCGTGGCGCTGGCAGCGGTCAACGTCTTCGGCGGTTTCCTGGTCACGCGCCGGATGCTCGAGATGTTCCGCAAGAAGGAAAAGAAGGCGCCTGCCGTGGCCGCGCTTGACGCAGGAGTCGCCAAATGAGCATGAATGTCGTCACGCTGCTGTACCTGGTAGCTTCCGTTTTCTTCATCCAGGCGCTCAAGGGCCTGTCGCATCCGACCACGTCGCTGCGCGGCAACCTGTTCGGCATGGTCGGCATGACGATTGCCATCCTGACCACTGGCGCGCTGATTGCCGAGACCGCAGGCAGCAATGCGGGCGGCATGGTCTACGTGCTGGCCGCGCTGGTGGTGGGCGGCGCCGCCGGCACGCTGATGGCCAAACGCGTCGAGATGACCAAGATGCCCGAGCTGGTCGCCTTCATGCACAGCATGATCGGCCTGGCGGCGGTGTTCATTGCCGTGGCTGCGGTGGCCGAGCCTTACGCCTTCAACATTGCCGCCAAGGGCATGCCGATTCCTGCGGGCAACCGGCTCGAGCTGTTCCTCGGTGCGGCGATTGGAGCCATCACCTTCAGCGGCTCGGTGATTGCGTTTGGCAAACTCTCAGGCAAATACAAGTTCCGCCTGTTCCAGGGCGCGCCGGTGTCGTTTCCCGGCCAGCACATGATCAATCTGGTGCTGGGCCTGCTCACCTTGGGGCTGGGCCTGACTTTCATGCTGACCGGCAGCTGGAGCGCATTTTTTGCGATGCTCGCGCTGTCCTTCGTGATGGGCGTGCTCATCATCATTCCTATTGGCGGCGCCGACATGCCGGTGGTGGTGTCCATGCTCAACAGCTATTCGGGCTGGGCTGCGGCCGGCATCGGTTTTTCGCTGAACAACTCGATGCTGATCATTGCCGGCTCGCTGGTCGGTTCGTCCGGCGCGATCCTGTCCTACATCATGTGCAAGGCGATGAACCGCTCGTTCTTCAATGTGATTCTGGGCGGCTTTGGCGGCGAGGCGGCGACTGCTGTTACCGGCGCCAAGGAGCAGCGGCCGGTCAAGTCGGGCTCGGCCGACGATGCGGCCTACCTGCTGAGCAATGCTGAAACCGTCATCATCGTGCCTGGCTACGGCCTGGCCGTGGCGCGCGCCCAGCATGCGGTCAACGAGCTGGCCGAAAAGCTGATCCACAAGGGCGTGAAGGTCAAGTATGCGATTCACCCGGTGGCCGGGCGCATGCCCGGCCACATGAACGTGCTGCTGGCCGAGGCCGAAGTGCCTTACGACCAGGTGTTCGAGATGGAAGACATCAATGCCGAATTCGGCCAGGCTGATGTCGCCATCATTCTGGGCGCCAACGACGTGGTGAATCCTGCGGCGCATGTCAAGGGCAGCGCCATCTACGGCATGCCGATCCTGGAGGCCTATAAGGCCAAGACCGTCATCGTCAACAAGCGCTCCATGGCGGCGGGTTATGCCGGCCTGGACAACGAATTGTTCTACATGGACAAGACCATGATGGTGTTTGGCGATGCCAAGAAAGTCATCGAGGACATGGGCAAGGCGATCGAGTGAGGCCGGGGCAGGCGATGCTGATCACGGGCATCGCTCAAAATACGGCTGAATGGGAGGGCCTTCCCTTCTGATTACCCTTGTTTCCCGATGGGGGAAGCGCACAAAGCCCCGAAGAGGGCCGTTTCTCTGAGGATTCGAGGAAGCAAGTGAAAGTAATGGAGACGAAGATGGATGCAGTGATGAACGCAGAGCTGATTGACCGGCCGTGGCTCAAGGCCTATCCGGCAGGCGTTCCGGCCGACATTGATGCTTCGCAATATCCGTCGCTGGTCGCATTGATGGAGGAAAGCTTCAAGAAGTACCGGGACCGTGTGGCCTACAGCTTCATGGGCAAGGACATCACTTTCGGCCAGACCGACAGCCTGTCTCTCGCTTTTGGCGCCTATCTGCAGGGTCTGGGCCTGGCCAAGGGCGAACGCGTCGCCATCATGATGCCCAATGTTCCGCAGTATCCGGTGGCGGTCGCGGCCATCTTGCGGGCCGGCTATGTGGTGGTCAATGTGAATCCGCTTTATACCCCGCGCGAACTCGAACATCAGCTCAAGGATTCGGGCGCCAGGGCGATCGTCATCGTCGAGAATTTCGCCAGCACGCTGGAGCAGTGCCTGGCCAATACGCCGCTCAAACACATCGTCCTGTGTTCCATGGGCGACCAGCTGGGGTTGCTCAAGGGCACGCTCGTCAACTATGTGGTGCGCAACGTCAAGAAGATGGTGCCGCCCTTCAATCTGCCGGGCGCGGTGCGCTTTAACGATGCCCTGGCACAGGGCACACGCGGCACGCTCAAGCGGCCCGACACCAAGCCCGATGACATTGCCGTGCTGCAGTACACCGGCGGAACGACCGGTGTTTCCAAGGGCGCCGTGCTGCTGCACCGCAACGTGATTGCCAACGTGTTGCAGTCCGAAGCCTGGAACAGCCCGGCCATGGCCAGCCTGCCCGAAGGCCAACAGCTTACCTATGTATGCGCACTGCCGCTGTACCATATTTTTGCATTCACCGTGAACATGATGCTGGGGATGCGGACCGGTGGAAAAAACATCCTGATCCCCAATCCGCGCGACTTGCCGGCGGTGCTCAAGGAGTTGTCCCAACACAAGGTCAACAGTTTTCCTGCCGTCAACACCCTGTTCAACGGGCTGGCCAACCATCCTGATTTCAACACCGTGGACTGGTCGCACCTGAAAATTTCGCTGGGTGGCGGCATGGCGGTACAAAGCGCAGTGGCCAGGCTGTGGCTGGAAAAAACCGGCTGCTCGATTTGCGAAGGCTACGGCCTGTCAGAAACCTCGCCATCGGCCAGTTGCAACCCGACCAACAGCAAGGCCTTCACCGGCACCATCGGCGTGCCGCTTCCCGGCACCTGGTTCAAGCTGCTGGACGATGACGGGAATGAAGTGCCACCAGGCCAGCCAGGCGAGATTGCCATCAAGGGCCCGCAGGTCATGGCCGGTTACTGGCAGCGTCCTGATGAAACCGGCAAGGTCATGACGCTCGATGGCTATTTCAAATCCGGCGACATCGGCATCATCGATGAAAAGGGTTTTTTCAAGATCATTGATCGCAAGAAGGACATGGTGCTGGTCAGCGGTTTCAATGTCTATCCCAACGAGATCGAAGACGTCGTTGCCAAACTGGATGGCGTGCTCGAATGCGCCTGCGTGGGCGTTCCCGACGAAAAATCGGGTGAAGCCGTCAAACTCGTGATCGTGAAGAAGAACCCTGAGCTGACCGAGGCGCAGGTGCGCGCTTTCTGCAAGGAAAATCTCACCGCTTACAAGCAACCCAGGGTGGTGGAATTCCGCACCGAACTGCCCAAGACACCCGTCGGCAAAATTCTGCGTCGCGAACTTCGCGACAAGCGGTAACCGTCTTCCTGGCGGTGATTCGCCTGGAAAATTGACCTCATGCCCTTGACATCTGCCCCTGTAGCGCCCATCGCCATCCTCAGCGCCTTGCCTCAGGAGCAGCGCGGCCTGATCGAATTGCTGCAGCAGCCGCGCAAGGTGATCCATGCCAGTCGGGATTTCTGGCTGGGTGATTTGCACGGCCAGCCCGTGGTGCTGGCTTTGTCAAAGATCGGCAAGGTTGCCGCGGCCACCACCACGACGGCGCTGATTGAGCGCTTTTGCGTGCGCCGCATCGTGTTCACCGGCGTTGCAGGAGGATTGGGTCAAGGGGTGAAGGTGGGCGACGTGGTGGTGGCGACCGATTTCGTGCAGCACGATCTCGATGCGTCACCGCTGTTTCCCCGCTATGAAGTGCCGCTTTACGGGAAAACCCGTTTCTACTCCGACACGGCCTTGAGCGCCTTGCTCTTTGAAGCGAGTTGCGGGGCGCTGGCGCACGAAAGTCTGGCGGCTCACGGGTTTCGTGATGCTTGCGTTCATCAAGGCCTGATTGCCAGCGGCGACCGTTTTGTTTGTGGTGCTGAGGAATCCCGCATCCTGCGGAACCTGATGCTGGACGCCGGCCATGAGGTGCTGGCGGTCGAGATGGAGGGCGCTGCCGTTGCGCAAGTCTGCATGGACCACGGCGTGCCGTTTGCCGTCATGCGTACCGTTTCAGATCGTGCGGACGACAGTGCCCATGTCGATTTCCCGGATTTCGTGGAGACTGTGGCCAGCCGCTATGCTCATTTGATTATTGAAGGTCTTTTGAATTTGCTATCAAAAAAATAGCTTGCTACGCTTATATCTATTGCGCAGGATGCCATTTTTATGCTTATTTCAGCCAGCCGCGCTTCCTGAAATACCACATCGGCACCAGCGCACTGGCCAACATCACACTGACCGTGTAGGGATAGCTCCAGCCACCCAGGAATTCGAGTTCCGGGAACTTCAGGTTCATGCCATACACGCTGGCAATCAGCGTGGGCGGCAGCAGCGCGACGCTGGCCACTGAAAATATCTTGATGATCTTGTTCTGGTTGATGTTGATGAAACCGACCGTGGCGTCCATCAGGAAGTTGATCTTGTCGAACAGGAAAGCGGTGTGCGAGTCGAGCGAGTCGATGTCGCGCAAAATTTGCCGCGCATCGTCAAACTGCTCGGAATTCAAGATCTTGATGCGCATCATGAAGCTCAAGGCACGCCGCGTATCCATCATGTTTCGGCGTATGCGGCCGCTCAAATCTTCGTGGCGCGCAATCGCGCCCAGCACCTCGCCAGCCAGCTCGTCCGTCATGTTGCCCGCCAGTACCTTGGTGCTGACTTTTTCAAGATCGACATAAATGCCTTCGAGCGTGTCGGCCGAATACTCGGCATCGGCGTCAAACAGCTTGAGCAGCACTTCCCTGGCGTCTTCAATCAGGCCGGGCGCACGGCGCGCCCGCATCCGCAGCAGCCTGAAGACCGGCACATCTTCGTCGTGAATCGAAAACAGCACGCCCTTGCTTTTCAGTTCGTCATTGACCAGGTTGAGGATGAAAGCCACCCGCACCGTGCGAGGCTCGTCTTCATCGGCAATCAGGAAGTCCGAGCGGATGTGCAGCTCGCCGTTGTCTTCCTCGTAAAAGCGGGCGGACTCCTCAATGTCCTCGTCCATCGCATCTTCGGGAATGGACAGGCCGTAATACTGCTTGATCCAGCGTTTTTCTTCGAGGGTAGGCGACTCCAGATCGACCCAGATCGGCTGAAATTTTGAGAGTTCTTCCAGGGATTCGATTTCTTCCTGGAAAAGCCGGCCATTGGCGAGCGTGAAAATATTGAGCATGACTGACGGCTTATGGGTGTCCAAGCACCTGCGCACGGCAGGTATCAAGCCATGGCGCAAGAACGGGTTGTGTGGATGAGGGCATCGCTTTCAACCCGCTCTTGACGTCACTGGGCGTCAGTGTGCGGCGTTGAAAGCAGGCAACTGGGACTGCTTTCCAAGGATTTCTCCGTAACAAATATCCGCAGATTATGGCATTGCCACCGCGATTTATCTACCGCAATACAGCTCGTCTCAGTGCGGGGAAGACGATCTGAAACTTTACAGCTGATGGCTTTGGCGCTGGCTGAAACTGAAATCCAGAACCACAAAAGTAACAAGAAGAAAGCCGCGTTCCGATTTGGTTTTCAATGAGCATTGTTTCATTTAATAACAAATTTGTTGTTTTCTGTAATCTAGGGGATGGTAACTATTTGCAGATCAATGAACGTTTTTAAGGCGTGGTTGGCGTAAAAGTAGCGTTACATACTTCGGCTGGCCTGGCTGATTGCAACGCTTTAATCCAAATGGTTACCCTTATTTGTGAGGGGCCCTTCTTGCAATTGCAGGGTATCGAGGGCATAGTGAACAAAGGAGAGTGTCCCCCGTTTGCTGCCTTGTCTTACGCGTTTGGCAGTTTTTTTCAACCAGTTCCAGCTTTTGGGAAAAAAGGAGTCTCTTTATGAATTTGACGATTAGCGGTCACCATCTTGAAGTTACCCCCGCATTGCGCGGCTATGTGACAAGCAAGCTGGATCGTATTACCCGGCATTTCGACCAGGTCGTGGATGTAAGAGTTCTTTTGACAGTGGACAACATGAAAGAAAAGGAAAAGCGCCAGCGGGCCGAGTGCAGCCTGCATGTGAAGGGCCGCGATTTATTTGCTGAAAGCTCTCATGCTGATTTGTATGCTGCCGTCGATGAGTTGACGGACAAACTTGACCGGCAGGTCGGCCGCTACAAAACCAAAGTCCAGGATCACGGACATGTAAGCACCAAACGCGAAGAATCTTGAATTTCAAGTTAACCGTTTTGCTGTGGTGAGACCCTGCAATGGGGTCGGTCCATCGTGATGAGGTGGTCGCAAGGCAAAATAGCTTAATTGTCGGGCTTGACTGCTCGACAATTATTATCTCCACGCCGTTTGCCAGTGACAAGCGGCTTTTTTCTATCTACTTTTTATCCAAGCCGCTGCAAAGTGCATAATTTGGCGACTAATAGATCGCTATGAACCGTCTTTCGCAAATTTTGCCCCCCCCCCAAGTGTTGGTCCGCGTAGAAGCGACGAGCAAAAAGCGTGCGTTTGAAGAAGCCGGCTTGTTGTTTGAGAATCTGCATGGCCTGAACCGCGCGCTCATCACTGACAGTCTGTTTGCCCGTGAACGCCTGGGTTCGACCGGGCTGGGTCATGGGGTGGCCATTCCGCATGGCCGCATCAAGGGCCTCAAGACTCCGATGGCAGCGATTTTCCAGTTGCAGACGCCTATCGGTTTTGATGCGCCGGATGAACAGGCGGTGAACTTGCTGGTATTTTTGCTGGTGCCTGAAGCGGCCACGCAAAAACACCTGGAAATCCTCTCCGAAATTGCCGAACTTCTGAGCGACAGCACACTGCGTGAGCAACTCAAGACCATTCCTGATGCAGCTGCCCTGCACCAGTTGATTGCTTCCTGGCATTCAGCGGAAGTCAGTCTATGAACTCCCTGCATGTGAGTCACGGGCAGGCATGAAGCCCACAGTTGTCAGCGCGGATGTTTTATTTGAAGATCACCGCGCCAGCCTGAAATGGGAATGGGTCGCGGGTCTGGGTGCCTCGGAACGGCGTTTTGACGAAGTGGCGGTCAGCGAAGCACGCTCCGGGGCCGACCTGGTGGGTTACCTCAACTACATCCATCCCTATCGGGTGCAGATTCTGGGCGTGCGGGAAGTCGCCTACCTCACCAACGCCAGCGCTGAGGACTGTTCCCGCCGGATCTCGCGCATCGTGACGCTGGAGCCGCCGGCGCTGGTCGTGGCCGATGGCCAGACAGCATCCGATATGCTGCTGGCGCTGTGCGAACGTGCCCAGCTGCCGATGTTTGCGACGCCGGAGTCGGCCGCTTTCGTGATTGATGTGCTGCGCGCTTACCTGTCCAGGCATTTTGCCGAGCGCACCTCCATGCACGGTGTGTTCATGGACATTCTGGGCATGGGCGTCATGATTACCGGCGAGTCGGGACTCGGTAAAAGCGAGTTGGGGCTGGAGCTGATTTCCCGCGGTCATGGTTTGGTGGCCGATGATGCCGTCGACCTGTTCCGGATCAACCAGACCGCGATTGAAGGGCGCTGCCCCGACTTGCTGCAAAACCTGCTGGAGGTGCGCGGTATCGGCCTGCTCGATATCAAGGCGATTTTTGGCGAAACGGCGGTGCGACGCAAACTGCGCCTCAAGATGATCGTGCATCTGGTGCGCCGTGAAACGCTGGAGCGCGACTACGAACGAATTCCTTATGAACCGCTGACGCAGGACGTGCTGGGCGTACCGGTTCGCAAGATCATCATTCAGGTCGAAGCCGGCCGCAACATTGCCGTGCTGGTCGAGGCGGCCGTCCGCAATGCCATCCTGCAGCTGCGTGGCATCAATACCTACCAGGAATTTGTCGAGCGCCACCGCCGGGCGATGGAACAGGACGATTAGGCCCCCACGCTCCCCACTGCGTGTGGTTCGCTGCCCCCGAGGGGGCCGTCCCGCCTACGGCCCGGCTAAGCCGGTTCCGCGGCCGGAACTTGCACTGGCGCAGAGCAGGCGCGTCTAACCGTCATCCTGACATCTTGAAATGGCACAGGATGATGGGATG
>JBDSZF010000168.1:0-15519 GCA_039925285.1 Polaromonas sp. | reverse complement strand
CGGCGTCGCCGGTGAATTGCCCGAAGTGGTGAAGAACCTGGTGGGCATTGCCAAGAACAACTGCGAGCGCCTGATCCGGCTGATCAACGGCATCCTGGACATCGAGAAAATCGAGTCCGGCAAGATGCGCCTGGAATTGCAGGTCGTCCAGCTCGAGCCGCTGCTCCAGCAGGCGCTGACCGACAACGAGGGTTTTGCCGTCCAGCACCGCGTCAAGTTGCGCTTGCAGGGGCCCGATACGCCACTGAAGCTGCACGTTGACCGCGACCGCCTGATCCAGGTACTGACCAACCTGCTGTCCAATGCGGTGAAGTTTTCACCGACTGAGGGGGTGGTGGAGGTGAAGGTACTTCGCGTGGCCCAAGGGGTGCGGATCGAAGTCGTCGACCAAGGTCCTGGTATTGCTGAGGAATTTCGCAGCCGGATCTTCCGGAAATTTTCGCAGGCTGACTCGTCCGACACGCGGCCAAAAGGCGGTAGCGGTCTCGGGCTGAATATTTCCAAGGCCATCGTCGACCAGATGGGCGGCCAGATCGGCTTTCTCAGCGAGCCGGGAGCCGGCGCCACCTTCTTTCTGGAACTGCCCGAATGGCAAGATCCGGCGCCGCTGATTGCCAGGAAACCGGGCCAACTCCCCCGGCAAGGCATTATTGGCGGCAAGCCGCTGGTGCTGCATGTGGAAGACAATCCCGATATCCAGCAACTCACTGCAGCAGTTGCCCACGAGGTTGCAGACTTTGAATTCGCGGCCACACTCAATGAAGCCCGGCTCCGGCTGAGCGAGCAGCGCTTTGACCTGGTGGTGCTGGACCTCGGGCTGGGCGAGGAATCGGGCTGGGATTTGTTGGGAGATATCAATGCGCTGTTTCCGCGCCCGCCAGTGATTGTGTTTTCGGCCCGCGACGCAGGGCGGGTCGAAGGCAAACAAATCGAAGCGGTGCTGCTCCAGTCGCATACGACCAATGCCGAGCTGCTGCATGCCATCGAGCGTGCGCTCCGGATTCCCGCGGAGCACTAAACTGCACAGTCGCCTTCTTTTCCTTACCCTGAGTTGACCATGATTTCATCCCTTGGCCGCATTCTTTATGTTGAAGACGAGCCTGACATCCGCACGGTGGCGCAAATGGCCCTGGAGGCCGTCGGCGGCTTCACCGTGATTGCCTGCGCCGGCGGCCAGGAAGCGCTGAACGCTGCAGCCGAGGCCCGGGCCGACCTGCTGTTGCTGGACGTCATGATGCCCGGCATGGACGGGCCCAGCACGCTCAAGGCCTTGCGCGAGATGTCCGCCACGGCCCGCACGCCGGTGATCTTCATGACCGCCAAGGTGCAGGCCAATGAAGTGGCGCTGTACAAGAGTCTGGGCGCGCTGGAAGTGATTCCCAAGCCCTTTGACCCGATGGAGCTTTCCGCCCAGATACAGCGCGTCTGGGAGGCGCAGGTTTGAGGTGTGTACCCCGCTGTAAGGCTTGAGATAAGCACCAGGCAATGGAAAACCCGGCATGGCGTTGACGACAAACGAAAAAAAGGCAATTCGCGTGTCCGCGCCATCGGGGGCATGGCCCATCGCGCTGGCAGGGCTGGTGGCGCTGGCTGTGGCCATTGGCATCGGCCGGTTTGCCTTAACGCCGATCCTGCCGATGATGCTGAGCGACGGCGTGATCGATCTGCCGGGCGCCAGCTGGCTGGCCAGCGCCAATTACTTCGGCTATATGCTGGGCGCCTTGCTGTGTACCTTGCAGCCATGGCTGTGGGCCAGGTTTCGCTGGCTGCCCTTGCTGGCGTATTCATCGCTGGTGCGCGCCGGGCTGCTCACCACCGGCCTGCTGACCCTGGCGATGGCCTGGCAAGTGCCCGCCGCCTGGCCCGGCTTGCGTTTTGCGGCGGGCATCACCAGCGGCGTGGTGTTTGTCTATACCTCGGGCTGGTGCCTGTCGCGGCTGGCCAGGCTGGGCGTGCCGGCGATGGGCGGCATCATTTATGCCGGTCCGGGCCTGGGCATCATCGTCAGTGGCCTGCTGGCCAGCGGCATGGTGGCCTGGCACTGGACGGCCGCTACCGGCTGGCTGATATTCGGGGCGCTGGCTTTTGGGCTGTCGGCCTTGGTCTGGCCCATCCTGCGGGGCGGCGATGAGCGCCTGGCGCCGCTGGGCCGGCGCATGGCGGGGGCCCCGGGCGCTGGGCCGGCCCATCACGGCCCGGCCGAAATGGCCGTGTTTACCCTGGCCTATGGCCTGGCCGGTTTTGGCTACATCATCACCGCCACCTTCTTGCCGGTGATTGCCCGCGCAGCGCTGCCCGGTTCGGCCTGGCTGGACCTGTTCTGGCCCATCTTCGGCCTGGGCGTCATGGTGGGTGCGCTGCTGGCTGCGCGGCTGCCGCAGGGCGGGGATTTGCGGGTGCGCCTGGGAATTTGTTATGGGGTGCAGGCGCTGGGCATTGCCGCCAGCCTGTGGCGTCCGAGCCTGGCCGGCTTTGCCATCGGCAGCCTGCTGCTGGGGATTCCATTCACCGCGATCACCTTTTTTGCCGTTCAGGAAGTGCGCCGCCTGCGTCCGGCCACGGCGCCCGGTTTTATCGGCCTGCTGACTGCCGCCTACGGCGTGGGGCAAATCCTTGGACCGCCGCTGGTGGCGCTGCTGCTGCGGCACACCGCCAGTGCCGGCGCGGGCTTCACCGTGTCGCTTGAAATAGCGGCCAGCAGCCTGCTGACAGGCGCTGCGCTGTATGCATGGATGGTCAAGGCGTATCCGGTTTTAAGCCGCTAAAATCAACGCTTCACCAGTGTGCTGTCCCGGCGCGCTGGTTTTTTTCATGATTCCGGGGCCATGTAGAGGACTACCATGTATAAAAACCTCGCTGCCACGCTCGTGGCCGCCTGTTTTATTTCTCCCGCTTTTTCCTTGCCGCTGCGCATCGCCGGGAGCGCCGCATGAGCTATCAGGTCAAGGAGATTTTTTACACCCTGCAAGGCGAGGGCAGCCATGCTGGGCGCCCCGCCGTTTTTTGCCGCTTTGCCGGCTGCAACCTGTGGTCAGGCCGCGAAGCCGACCGCGCGACGGCAGTCTGCCGGTTTTGCGACACCGATTTTGTCGGCACCGACGGCACGCTGGGCGGCAAGTTCAGGAATGCCGATGCGCTGGCTGGCCAGATCGAAGCCCAGTGGCCAGCCAGTGACAGCGCGCACCGTTTTGTCGTGATGACCGGCGGCGAGCCGCTGCTGCAGGTCGATGCCGCGCTGATCGATGCGCTGCACGCACGCGGCTTCCAGATTGCCGTGGAAACCAATGGCACGATTGCCGCGCCGCCAGGCATCGACTGGATCTGCGTCAGCCCCAAGGCCGGTGCGCCGTGGATTCAACGCGAAGGGAACGAGCTCAAGGTGGTGTGGCCGCAGCCGGCGCTCGATTGGGCCGAACTGGAGGCCGCCCGCTTCACGCACCGCTACCTGCAGCCGATGGACAACCCTGATCGCCAGCGCAATACCGAGGCCTGCATTGCGCTGTGCCTGGCGCAACCGGCCTGGCGACTCAGCCTGCAGACGCACAAGATCACGGGCATCCGGTGAGCGGCGAAGCGATGATTTGCGAAATCAGCCAGACCTTCTTTTTTGACGCTGCGCACACGCTGGACCGCGCCATTGAGACCGAAAGCAGCAAGCGGATTCATGGCCACACCTACAACGCCGAGGTGTTCCTGAGCGGCCAGCCCGACCCGAAAACCGGCATGCTGATCGACCTGGGGCTGGTGCGGCGCGAAGTGGCGCTGCTGCGCGAGCGGCTGGATCACCACCTGCTTGACGAGGTTGAGGGCCTGGGCCCGCCCACGCTGGAAAACCTGTGCCAGTTCATCTTTCGCCAGCTGCTGCCGGCGCTGCCGGCGCTCAGCGCGGTGCGGGTCTGGCGCGCCTCCATTGGCGACGCGTGCAAGGTGAGCCGGGGGCCAGCGTGAGGTAATCTTGCAGCGATGAAAGCCTATCGCTCCTCGATTCTCTATTTCTCCGCTCCCGGCCAGGCCGTGCTGGAATCCGACGGCCTGCTGGTCGTTGGCCCTGACGCCAGCGGCCGCCAGGTGGTGCAGGCCGTGGGCAGCCACGCCGCGCTGGCGCCGCGCTTTGCCGATATCCCCACCGAGCATCTGCCGGGCCGCATCATTGCGCCGGGTTTTGTCGACATGCACATCCACTACCCGCAGCTCGACGTGATTGGCTCGCCCGCCGATGGTTTGCTGCCGTGGCTGGAAAATTACACCTTTCCGCATGAAAAACGTTTCTCGGCGCCCGACTACAGTGCGCAATCAGCTACTTTTTTCATAGCAGAACTGCTGCGTAACGGCGTCACCACGGCGCTGGCCTTTGCCACTTCGCACCCCGAATCGGTCAACGCGCTGATGGCCGAAGCGCAAAAAAACCAGCTGCGGCTGATCGCCGGCAAGGTGCTGATGGACCAGAACGCGCCCGACGGTGTGCGCGACGAGACCGAGCAAAGCCTGATCGACACCGAAGCGCTGATCCGGCGCTGGCACGGCGTGGACCGGCTGGGCTATGCCATCACGCCGCGCTTTGTGCCGACCTGCAGCGAAGCCCAGTTGCGCGGCGCCGGCGAGCTGGCGGCCCAATATCCGGATGTGTGGATACAGTCCCACGTCGCCGAAAACAAGGACGAGATCGCCTGGGTGCGCCAGCTTTACCCCGAGGCCCGCAGCTACCTGAGCGTGTATGAGCAGTTCGGCCTGCTGCGCCCGCGCGCCGTGTATGCGCACTGCATTCATTTCGACGACGACGACCGTTCGCTGATGCGTGACAGCGGCGCTGCGGCGGCGGTCTGCCCGACCAGTAACCTGTTCCTGGGCAGCGGATTCTTCGACTACGAAGGCGCCGACCGCGTGGGTTTCCACTACGGCCTGGCCAGCGATGTCGGCGGCGGCACCTCGTTCAGCCCGTTTCACACCATGCTGGCGGCGTATTACGTCGGCCGGGAAGGGCAGACCAAGACCGGCGTGTCCTTGAGTCCGCAGCATCTGTGGTGGCAGCACACCGCTGGTGCCGCACGGGCGCTTGGCCTTCAGGGCGTGGTGGGCAATTTGCTGCCGGGCTGCGAGGCCGATTTTGTCGTTCTCAATCCGCAGGCCACGCCGCTGCTGGCGCGCAAGACCGGCCAGGCCGCCAGCCTGGACGAGCTGCTGTTTTCCATGATCGTGCTGGGCGACGAGCGCCTGGTCGAGCAAACCGTGATTTCGCAGGCGGGCTGATGCCTGTGGCCTGCCTACAATCACGGCAACGCAAGGAACCTTTTCAATGAGCATCAAGAGCGACAAATGGATACGCCGCATGGCCGAAACCACCGGCATGATCGAGCCCTTCGAACCCAGGCAGGTACGCGAGCGGGACGGCCACAAGATCATCAGCTACGGCACGTCGAGCTACGGCTACGACATCCGCTGCGCGCCCGAGTTCAAGGTGTTTACGAACATCCACAGCACGGTGGTGGACCCGAAAAACTTTGACGAAAAAAGCTTTGTTGATTTCCACGGCGACAGCTGCATCATTCCGCCGAACAGCTTTGCGCTGGCCCGCACGATGGAATACTTCCGCATTCCACGCAATGTGCTGACCATCTGCCTCGGAAAAAGCACCTATGCGCGCTGCGGCATCATCGTCAATGTCACGCCGTTCGAGCCCGAATGGGAAGGCTATGTGACACTGGAGTTTTCCAACACCACGCCGCTGCCGGCCAAGATTTACGCCGGCGAAGGCTGCGCGCAGGTGCTGTTCTTTGAGAGCGACAAGGACGATGTCTGCGAAGTCAGCTACAAGGACCGGGGCGGCAAGTACCAGGGGCAGGTCGGCGTGACGCTGCCAAGGGCTTGATCGCGGCCTTGTGTCGGGGGAATTTCTGATTTTTCTTCAGCCGGCCGGGTTCGCTGGGTCAGCCACGGCCGGCGCTACTTTCTCATCTTCCTGCCAGCGCACCGCACCCCGGTAAGCATGCCAGCTGGCATGGCCGAGCAGCGGGCCGATCACCATCAGCCCCAGACCCCAAGGCAGCAGCGCCACGGCAATCAGTGCGGTCAGCAAAAAGCCCCACAGCAGCATCACGCCCGGGTTGGAAAACACCACGCGAATGCTGGTGATGGCGGCCGAAACCGCGTCGGTGTCGCGGTCCAGGATCATCGGAATCGACACCACGACGGTGGAAAAAACCAGCGCCGCAAACATGCCGCCCACCGCCAGGTACACGGCGATGAACTCCCAGTTGTCGGGGTTGAATACGGCTTTGAGCACCCCGGTGGTCGAAGGCATGCCGGTATTGAAAAACACCGCAAACACCACCAGCGAGGCGCGGCCCCACAGCAGTTCCAGCACGATCAGCACCAGCACCAGCATGCCCATGCTGCGGATGTGGACATCCCAGCAGGTCAGCGACGTGCTGAGGTCGGGCGTGAGGCCCAACTCGCGTCGGCGGCTGACCTCATACAGACCCATGGCCAGAAACGGGCCGACCAGCAGGCAGCCGGAGGCAATCGTCAAGGTGTATTCAGGCTTGGCGCGAAACACGGCGCCCAGCGTGATGGCCATGAGCCAGAAACACAGCCCATAAAAAAAGCCGATGCCGGGGTGCGCCTTCAGGTCGCGCCAGCCGGCGGCCAGCCAGCCAAAAGGAGCGCCGGGGCCGAGCGGCCGCATCATGGCCTGCGGCCCGACAGGGGGCGGCGGCACATAGGGCATGTCCATGACGGGAAGCTCGTCAGGCTGGGGCTGGGCTTTGATGGGGGGCACAGACGGCGGACTGCCGTCTGCAGGGGAAGAGGGAGAGGTCATGAAGCTTTGCTGGATAGGGCTGATCTGTATCAGCCCTCAGCCTAACCTAACCCGTTGCCACCGGTTTGACCATCAGGAAAGTACCAAGCCGTGCAGGGCGCCTTTCTGCTGCGCTTGCCGCGCTCAGGCCATGGAAGGGACGCTCGCGAACCAGCGCCACCAGCTGGGCGTCGCTCGGGTGGTCAGCCACCCCAGAATACACAATCATTTGAGCTCCGGCTGTCTGGTCTATAAAAATCGGGTTTCAGGCAGAACGATGCTGTTCCACTTTTTCCTGGCAATGGATGCAGCGTGACACTTCGGGGCTCGCCTGCAGCCTTGGCGCAGAAATGTCGATGCCGCAGTCTGTGCACTCGCCGAAAGTGCCCGCTTCGATGCGGGCCAGTGCGGCGTCGATCATGGCCAGCTCATTGACTTCGCGCTCTCCAATCGCGAACTCCAGCTCTCGCTCGGTGGCCACTTGCGCACTTGAATCCTGGCGACGCTCAAAATGGTCTGCCGCGGCTTCTGCACGACCGAGAACACCTCCACGCTGTGCACTCATCTGCTCAAGAAGGTCGGCACGCATTTCCAGTAATTGCTGGCGATAGGGATTCGCTTGTTGTGGGGTCATTCAATCATCTCCTTGATGTGTATGGATTCATGATGCGCCCGTAATCAAGTCCCGTCCTTGACAAGGGTCAACAGGGTGCGTGCCTGGCTGGGCCATGCTCACACTGTCTTGCAGAGTTGCCCTGAATCAAGTGTCGCAGCGAGATTTGCAGGTAAGCTTCAAGCCCATCGTGCCCCATCGCAACGTTCCCCCTCCTTCCCCCCTTCCGCCGCCGGTGAAGCGTGGCGCCCTGGCGCTGCCCGTCATCCGCAGTATCAGCCTCACCCAGCCTTTGACCTGGCTGGTGCGCGGCGCGCAGGACATGCGGCGCGGCGGCTGGCTGAGTCTGCTGCATGGCCTGGTGCCCGCTGCTTTCGGCGGCCTGCTGGTGCTGCTGGTTCGCGACTATTTCTGGCTGCTCGCCGGTGCCTTCTCGGGGTTTCTGGTGGTGGCGCCCGTGCTGGCCACCGGCCTGTATGCGATCAGCCGGGCCATCGAACGCGGCGAGCCGGTCAACCTGCAGCTCATCGTCAGGACCTGGACGCGCTGGCAATATTCGCGCTATGCGGTTCGCGGAGGTTACTGGAGCATGGTGCGTTTTGGCCTGCTGCTCGCTCTGGCCGGCACCGGCTGGGTGCTGACTTCGGCTGCGCTCATCACCCTCATGACGGTGGCGCCCATCAACACGCCGCTCGATTTCTTGCGCCATGTCGTGCTGGCCCCTGGCCACTATCTGTTTGAGCTCTGGCTCACCATGGGTGGCTTGCTGGCGGCGCCCATTTTTGCTTCCAGCGTGATTGCGATGCCGATGCTGCTGGACCGCCGGGTCGATGTGCTGCAGTCGGTGCTGACCAGCTGGCAGGCGGTGCTGACCAATCCTGTTCCACTGGCCTTGTGGGCGGCCTTGATCATGGGCTTGACGCTGCTGGGCCTGGGCACGCTGCTGCTGGGCCTGATCGTGGTGCTGCCCCTGCTGGGTCACGCCAGCTGGCACGCCTACCGGGACCTGGTGGATGCCAGCATGCTGCCCGAACGCCTGCCGCCCCCGGGAGCTGCCTGATGTTCGGTTACTCGGAGGAACAGGTTGCGGCCTTTGGGCTGTCGTTCGGCGTGGGCGCCTTCATGCTCTACATGCTGTTCATCATCGGCCAGCTGGCGTGGTCCTCCAAGGCGGGCAAGTTCGGCACCTTCGTGATCTTTCTGGGCCTGGCTTTCGGCATGGTGGGCTTTGTCGCCAAGTACTTCATCCAGTGGATGCTGGAAAAGTAAATGAAGCTTGAGCGGCCAGGGCTTTTCAGGCATCAATGAAGACGCTTTTATCCTACATATAGACGCGTAGATTGCCGGAACTCCTCCCAAACGCGACCTTTAGCATCGGTGCAGGGTTTAAAAAAGCGGAGTTGGGCGATGTTTTCTGATCATTTAAAAAAAGTCGACGAGCTGCCCTCCAGGGCTCTGTTCGGCGTGGTTGCCGGCCTTGTCTTTATAGGTCTGCTGGCCGCACTGGTGCTGGTGGTGGATGGGCAGGTCGAGAAAGCGCAGAGTCGTGAAGCGCAGGCCAAGTCTGCGCAAATGGCGATGACCGATTGCTCGGAAAACCACTGGGGAGCAGCACGCAGTCACTGTATTGAGCAGGTCAATGCAGCTCCTTATTCGACGTTTGCCCCTGAGCCTGGCCTGAAGGCCGTGACCGAGGTTGCAGCGCAAAACGATGCCCGCGCTTCGGCAAGCCAGGTGCAGGGCTTCATGCCGACAAGGTTTTCCAATCGTCAGTAATGCCTGCCTTTATATTGCGAAACGCCGGGGCTAACAACTCCCACGCTGTGGCTGGCCGTTGGGCTGCCGGATTTAATCTTCAATACAGGCTGCTCTCTAGTAGAGTTGGCGCATTAACCACCTTGCACTCGGAGTCATCATGAAATGGGAAGGCAATCGCGAATCTGACAACGTCGAAGACCGGCGCAGCGACGGCGGCGGAGGTTTTGGCGGTGGCCTGCTGGGCGGGCGCAGCATCGGCATTGGCACCATCGTGATCGCGCTGCTGGGCGGCTGGATCTTCGGCATCAACCCGCTTACCATCCTGAGCCTGTTGAGCGGCGGCGGTGCGCCCACGGCACAGGTGCAGCAGCAAACGCCCGCCCAAAGGCCGCCAGCCGATGACCGCATGGCCGCTTTTGTCTCCACCGTGCTGGCCGATACCGAGGACGTCTGGAAAGAGGTGTTTGCCCAGGGCGGCGGCACCTACCAGGAACCCCGGCTGGTGCTGTTTCGCGGCGCCACCCAAACGGCCTGCGGCCAAGGGCAGGCGGCCATGGGCCCTTTTTACTGCCCTGGCGACCAAAAGGTGTATATCGACCTCGGCTTTTACGAAATCCTGAAAAACAAGCTCGGCGCGCCCGGTGATTTTGCCCAGGCCTATGTGATTGCCCACGAGGTCGGCCACCATGTGCAGAACCTGCTCGGCATCAGCGGCAAGATGGACCAGATGCGCGGCCGCGTCAGCAAGGTCGAATACAACGCCCTGAGCGTCAGGCTCGAACTGCAGGCCGACTGCTTTGCCGGCGTCTGGGCCAATCATGCCCAAAGCGCCCGCCAGATCCTGGAGCAGGGCGATGTCGAAGAAGCCATGAACGCGGCGGCCAGAATTGGCGATGATGCCTTGCAGCGCTCCGGCGGCGGTGCGATTGTTCCCGAGAGTTTTACCCACGGCACCAGCGCCCAGCGCCAGCGCTGGTTTGATGCCGGCCTGAAAAATGGCAGCATCAAGGCCTGTGATACCTTCAGCGCCCGGAATATGTAATTCCACTCCCGGTCAGCCGGTCAGCCGGTCAGCCGGTCAGCCGGTCAGCCGTGCACCTTGTCGGCTTTGCGTTCACGATTGATCTGGAAATGGAACAAGCACCTCTGGCGCTGCACGGCCTGCAGTTCCGCGCCCACTTTTCATTTTTATTGCATCAACACCCATGAACATACTTCTAACCGGCGGTGCCGGCTATATCGGCAGCCATACCTGCGTAGCGCTGATTGAAGCGGGCTTCACCCCCATCATCCTGGACAATTTTTCGAACAGCCATCCTGCCGTACTGCAGCGCCTTGAACAGATCACCGGCCAGGCCGTGGCCTGCGAAAAGGGCGATGTGCTGGACACGCCCTGGGTCCAGGACGTGCTGCGCCGCTATCAGATTGCTGCAGTAATGCACTTTGCCGGTGACAAGGCCGTTGGCGAAAGCGTGGCCCAGCCGTTGAAGTATTACCGCAACAACATTGGCGGCGCGGTCAGCCTGCTGGAGGCGATGCAGGCCACAGGCCGCCAGACGCTGGTGTTTTCAAGCAGCGCCACGGTCTATGGCGACCCGGCATCGGTGCCGATCACCGAAGGCTTTCCGCGCCAGCACACCAATCCCTATGGCCATACCAAACTGGTGATTGAAGACATCCTGGCGGCCATGCAGGTGGCTGATTCGTGCTGGCGCCTGGGCATGCTGCGTTACTTCAACCCGGTAGGCGCGCATCCCAGCGGCCTGATGGGCGAAGACCCCAGCGGCATTCCCAACAACCTGATGCCTTTTGTGGCGCAGGTGGCCATTGGCAAGCGGCCTTACCTGAATGTCTACGGCAACGACTACCCCACGCCCGACGGTACCGGTGTGCGTGACTACATCCATGTGCAGGACCTGGCGGCAGGCCATGTGGCGGCGCTGCAGGCATTGCTGGAAAAGGGCGATAGTTTCACCGTCAACCTGGGAACCGGCCGGGGCAACAGTGTGCTGGAGGTGGTGACAGCGTTTGAACAGGCGAGCGGCCAGCCGATTCGATACCAGATTGCACCGCGCCGCCCCGGCGATGTCGCGCAGTGCTATGCCGACCCGGCGCTGGCGAAAAGCCTGCTGGGCTGGAGCGCAAAGCACACGCTGGCCGACATGTGCGCTGATGCCTGGCGCTGGCAAAGCGCTAATCCGGATGGATACTCATAAAGATCAGATGTGCCAGCCTGTTTTGACCGTCCGATAAGTCAACGTCCGATAGGATTTATGCCCAAGCTTGCCATTTATAGCAGCGATAGTCAGATTTTCGGGGCCACTTCGACTTTGAACTCGCGGCTTGAAAAAGGTGATTTATCTTTTTTCTCGATTTTCAGACATCGTTTTGCATCCGCCCTTACATGACCCGCAAAGAAAAAAGGTTCACTGCTATTTTCATAACAATGAACCTTTATCTGTATTGGTGCCGGAGAGATGAATCGAACACCCGACCTTCTCATTACGAATGAGCTGCTCTACCGACTGAGCTACACCGGCTTAAGCCCGCAATTATAGCCCGGAGTGATACGCGCTGACCCGCTCAACCTCATTTTTGGAGCCCAAAATCACGCTGACGCGTTCGTGCAGCTTGGTGGGCTGGAGATCGAGGATGCGTTGTTTGCCGTTGGTGGCGGCGCCGCCGGCCTGCTCGATCAGCCAGCTCATGGGGTTGGCTTCGTACATCAGGCGCAGCTTGCCGGCTTTCTGGGGTTCGCGCTTGTCCCACGGGTACATGAATATGCCGCCGCGCGTCAGGATGCGGTGCACGTCGGCCACCATGGAGGCAATCCAGCGCATGTTGAAGTCTTTGCCGCGCGGGCCTTCCTTGCCTTGCAGGCATTCGTCGATGTAGCGCTTGACGGGCTCGTCCCAATGCCGCATGTTGCTCATGTTGATGGCAAATTCCTGGGTGTCTGCCGGAATGGTGACGTTTTCTTCGGTCAGCACAAACGAGCCTTGCTCGCGGTCCAGCGTGAACATCGCCACGCCGTCGCCCACGGTGAGCACCAGCGTGGTTTGCGGACCATAGACGCAGTAGCCGGCGGCCACTTGCTTGTTGCCCGGCTGTAGAAAGTCGCCTTCATCCACGCCGCGATCGTCTTCCGGCATTTTCAGCACGCTGAAGATGGTGCCAATGCTGACATTGACATCGATGTTGCTGGAGCCATCAAGCGGATCAAACATCAGCAGGTATTCGCCGTGCGGGTAGCGGTGGGGCACGACGTAAATGCCTTCCATTTCCTCCGACGCCATGGCCGCCAGGTGGCCACCCCATTCGTTGGCTTCGATCAGCACTTCGTTGGCAATGATGTCGAGCTTTTTCTGGATTTCGCCTTGCACGTTTTCGCTCTCGGCGCTGCCCATCACGTCGCCGAGCGCGCCTTTGTTCACGGCGCGGCTGATGCTTTTGCAGGCGCGGGCCACCACTTCAATGAGCAGGCGCAGTTCGGGTGGAATGTGGCCGTCGATGCGCTGCTGTTCGACCAGGTAGCGCGTGAGGGAAATTTTTTGGGACATAAAGGAACTCCAGTCAGTCGATGAGTCGGGTGGTTTGTGGTTTGCAAGCGGTTTATTGGGCCAGTGAGCGCGTCACCACTTCAAGCGTGTCTTTGCTCAGGTCGGCTCTGGCGGCGACGCGGGCAATGGCCTGGCGCGCGTTGCTGCGGTAGGGCTCGGCGAGTTTGCTCCAGCGGTCCAGTGCGCGCGCCAGCCGGGCGGCTACCTGCGGGTTGATGGCGTCCAGTTCGATCACGCGGTCGCTCCAGAACAAATAGCCCGCCGCGTCAAGCCGGTGAAAGGCCGCCGGGTTGCCCTGGCAGAAGGTGCTGATGACGCTGCGGGCGCGGTTAGGGTTTTTCAGGCTGAAATCGGCATGCTTCATGAGCTGTTTGAGCGCTGGCAGGATGTCGCCGCCGCGATCGGGTGCGCCGACCTGCAGGCTGAACCATTTGTCGATGACCAGCGCCTCGTTCTTGAACAGGGCATGAAACAGCGCCAGGGCCTGGGCCGCCAGCGGATGGCCACAGGAGACAAGGGCGGCGAGGGCGTTGAAGCGGTCCGTCATGTTGCCGGCGTCCTTGAAACGCTGCAGGGTCTTGCCGGGCCAGTCCAAAGCCTGTCCTGAGCTTGGCCCGTCCTGAGCTTGGCGAAGGGTCGAAGGGCCGCTCGCCTGGGCGGCCAGGCACAGATGGGTCAATGCCATGCCTGCCAGGGCACGTCGTCCGCTCGATACCGGGTCAGGCGTGTAGGCGCCAGTGTCGTGGTTGGCTTCATACGCAGCTTCCCAGTCGGCCTTGAGCGCGCTGGCGAGCTGCTGGCGCATCGCTTCGCGCACGGCGTGGATATGCTGGGGATCGACCACATCGAGTTGCTCGGCAAGGTAGGTTTCGGACGGCAGCGTCAGCACCAGGTCCTTGAAGGCCGCATCGAGCGCCGGGTGCCGTAGTACCTCGCGCATGGCGCCTAAATAAGCATCATTTAAAACGTTTGCGTACCTGCTGTCTGTGCTGCTGGCTATGGATTTAATGGCGTTGACGGCTTGATTGACCGCCAGGCGCTGCCCGGCTTCCCAGCGGTTGAACGGGTCGCTGTCGTGCGCCAGCAGGTGCAGCAGCTGGGCATCGGTGTAGTCGAAATCCAGCACCACCGGGGCGCTGAAGCCGCGCAGGATGGACGGCACTGGTTCGGTGTCGAGGTTGATGAAGGTGAAGGTTTGGCTGGCTTCGGTCAGCACCAGGGTGCGTGTGCCGGGGAGGGCGGCGGTTTCACCTGCCAGCTGCAGCGGCATATCCTGACCGTTCGCGTCCAGCAGTCCGAGGCCGACCGGTATGACAAACGGCTGCTTCTCATACTGGCCCGGCGTTGGCCAGCAGCTTTGTGACAGCGTCAGGGTGTAGCTGCGGCCGGCCGCGTCGTACACGCCTTGCGCTTCCACCCGGGGCGTGCCGGCCTGGCTGTACCAGCGCTTGAACTGGGGCAGCAGCCGCGCCAGGTCGGACAGCGGATTCGCGTCGGCGATGGCTTGCGCAAAATCGTCGCAGGTCACGGCCTGGCCGTCGTGGCGCTCGAAATAGAGCATCATGCCCTTGGCAAAACCGTCGCGCCCCGCCAGCGTCTGCATCATGCGGACGACTTCGGCGCCTTTTTCGTAAATCGTGACGGTGTAGAAATTGCTGATCTCGATGTAGCTGTCGGGCCGCACCGGATGCGCCATCGGGCCGGCGTCTTCGGGGAACTGGGCGGTGCGCAGCACGCGCACGTCTTCAATGCGCTTGACGGCGCGGGCTGAGGCTTCAAGGCACAGGTCCTGGGAAAACTCCTGGTCGCGGAACACCGTCAGGCCTTCCTTGAGGCTGAGCTGGAACCAGTCGCGGCAGGTGATGCGGTTGCCGGTCCAGTTGTGGAAGTATTCGTGGCCGACGACGCTTTCGATGTTCGAGAAATCGGTATCGGTGGCCGTTGACTGATTCGCCAGCACATACTTGGTGTTGAAGATGTTCAGGCCCTTGTTTTCCATGGCGCCCATGTTGAAGTCGCTGGTGGCGACGATCATGAAGCGCTCCAGGTCCAGCGGCAGGCCAAAGCGCGCTTCGTCCCAGGCCACCGAATGCATCAGCGAGACCATCGCATGCTCGGTCTTGTCGAGGTCGCCGGGGCGCACATAGACCTGCAGCAGATGGTCCTTGCCGGAGCGCGTGGTGATGCGCTGCTCTCTGGCCACCAGCTGGCCGGCGACCAGCGCAAACAGGTAGCTGGGCTTTTTGTGCGGATCAACCCATTTGGCAAAATGCCGCGCGCCGTTCGGGCCGTCGTCGAGCGGGCCGTGGGCCACCAGGTTGCCGTTGGACAGCAGCACCGGGTATTTGGCCTTGTCGGCGCGCAGCGTCACGCTGTAGCTGGCCATCACGTCCGGGCGGTCGAGGAAGTAGGTGATGCGCCGGAAACCCTCGGCTTCGCACTGCGTGAAGAAGGAGTCGTTGCTGACGTACAGGCCCATCAGCTTGGTGTTCTTGGCCGGGCAGGTGGTGGTGAAGATTTCCAGCTCGAACGCGTCGGGCAGGTTGTCGAGCACCAGCTGGCTGCCTTCCATCTTGAATGAGGTGCCCTGGCCATTGACCAGCACCCGCGCCAGGTTGAGTTCTTCGCCATCGAGCTTGAGCGGCTGACTTGGCACGTCCGGGTTGCGGCGCAGCGTCATCCTGTTGAGAACGCGGGTTTTTACCGGGTCCAGGTCAAAGCACAGATCGACGGTGTCGATCCAGTAAGCGGGGGCGGTGTAGTCGGCGCGCTTGATGACCACGGCGGCGCCC
>JBDSZF010000167.1:0-5498 GCA_039925285.1 Polaromonas sp. | reverse complement strand
TGCAGCGGACAATTGAAGCCACGGAGGACGACCTGATTGCTCAGGGCCGCCAGACCCGTGAATTGCAGCGCGATTTGCTGCGTACGCGGATGGTGGAGTTTGAAAGTGTTTCCGATCGGCTGTACCGGGTGGTCCGGCAGGCTTCCAAGGAAACCGGCAAACAGGTCCGGATGGATCTGCAGGGCGGCAACCTTGAAATGGACCGTGGCATGCTGGACCGCATGATGCCCGCTTTTGAGCATTTGCTGCGCAACTGCGTGACCCACGGCATTGAAACACCGCAAGCCCGGGTTGATGCCGGCAAGGATCCTGTCGGCCTGATCACCATCCATCTTCGTCAGGAGGGCAACGACGTATCTGTTGAACTCGGTGACGATGGCGCTGGCCTGGACCTGGCCCGCATCCGCGCTCATGGAATCAGCCAGGGGTTGATAACGGCAGACCAGGCGGTGGATGATGAAGCCACTGCCAGCCTGATTTTCCTGCCGGGCTTTTCAACGGCGGAAGAAGTGAGCGAACTTGCCGGGCGTGGCATTGGACTGGATGTGGTGCGCGCCGATGCGATTGCGCTGGGCGGCAGGGTTAAAACCGCCAGCATCGCGGGGAAAAGTACGCATTTTACCCTGGTGCTGCCCTTGACCACTGCCGTGACGCAGGTGGTGATGATCCGCGCCGGAACCATGTCGGTCGGTGTCCCGTCCAATGTCGTGGAAACCGTTCGGCGCATCCCAGCCGCCGAGTTGCAGCAGGCCTACCGCACTGGCACGCTGGATGTGGGCGGTGAGGCGGTACCTTTCTTCTGGTCAGGCGCCTTGCTGCAGGCTTCTCATTTCAGCGCTGAAGCGCAGACCAAAACCACACCGGTCGTCATTTTCCGCAGTGCTGCCCAGCGTATTGCCCTGCACGTCGATGAAGTGCAGGGCAACCGGGAGGTCGTGGTTAAAAACCTGGGTCCCCAGCTGTCACGCCTGCCGGGGCTGACGGGCATGTCGGTGCTGCCTTCGGGTGCTGTGGTGCTGATCTATAACCCGGTGGCACTGGCTGCGGTTTATGGCGATCAGGCGCGCGCATGGAGCACTATCGATCCCGATGCGCCCGGAACCTCTGGCCGCAAGATGGCGAATATCCCCCAGGCACCGGCAGCGTCGCAAGCGCCGCTCATCCTGGTGGTGGACGATTCCATCACGGTGCGGCGTGTCACCCAGCGCCTGTTGCTGCGTGACGGTTACCGTGTGGCGATGGCCGCCGATGGGCTGCAGGCGCTGGAACGGCTACGGGAAGAAATTCCAGCCGTGGTGCTGTCGGATATTGAAATGCCGCGCATGGACGGTTTCGACCTGGCGCGCAACATCCGGGCCGATGAGCGCATGAAAAGGCTGCCCATCATCATGATTACTTCGCGCATTGCAGAAAAGCATCATGTACACGCGATGGAACTGGGCGTTAACCATTACCTTGGCAAGCCTTACTCCGAAGACGAGTTGCTGCGCCTGGTGCGGCAATACTGTTCGGTGCAAACCGCTGTGATGGCCTGAATCTGGTTTTGGCAGGTTGGGGTGGGTGAATAAAGCTATTGAAATGATAGCGATCTGGCATCAGGACTTCTTCACGATCGCGTAGCGCTGCAAGGTCAGCGCACGTGCCTCGGCATGCTGCACGACAGGCATCGGGTAGTTGCTGCCCAGTGCCACGTCTGCGGCAACAAGCTCCATCGGGCCAGCCAGCCAGGGACTGTGCAAGGCTGGCGTGGGCAGCCTTGCCAGCACCGGCAGGTAGCTGCGAATGAATTTTCCCTCGGCGTCAAATTTTTTACTCTGGCTGACGGGGTTGAAAATACGAAAGTAAGGCTGTGCATCGCAGCCCGTACTGGCGGCCCACTGCCAGCCGCCATTGTTGGATGCCAGGTCAAAATCATTGAGCTTTTCGGCAAAATAACGCTCGCCCCAGCGCCAGTCGATTCCCAGATCCTTGACCAGGAAGCTGGCCGTCACCATGCGCAGGCGGTTGTGCATATAGCCGCTCTGGTTGATCTGGGCCATGGCCGCATCGACCAGCGGGTAGCCGGTCCGGCCCTCGCACCAGGCCTGGAAAAACATCCGGGCTTTTTCGCCTTGTTCCCATTCGATCGCGTCATGGTCGGGCTTGAAGGCGCTGCCGGCCACATAGGGAAAGTTGGCCAGGATCTGGGCATAAAAATCCCGCCAGATCAACTCGTTGAGCCAGGTTGCGGCCCCCTCGTTGCCGGTCTGCTGCTGCGCCAGTGCGCTTGATGCCATTTTCCTGATCGAGACCGTTCCAAAGCGCAAATGCACGCCCAGATAGCTCGGACCCTTGACGGCCGGAAAGTCGCGGGTTTCCCTGTAACTTGTCATGCGACCCAGGAAGTCGTCAAAAAGCGCGTCTCCACCCTGGCTACCGGTGGGGATTTTGAGCGCTGACAAATTGGTCTTTTCAAACCCCAGTTCGGCCAGCGATGGCACATCTTGCCGCTCATCGGCAGGTCTGGCGGCCAGTGCAGCGGCGTATTTTTCAACCGTATAGGGCTTGAGATAAAAGGCATCGACCTTTTTCAGCCATGCGTTTTTGTAGGGTGTATAGACGGTATAGGGTTTGCCGGCCAGCGTCAGAACCTCGCTGCGTTCAAAAACGACATGGTCCTTGAAGCTGTGAAAAGCCACGCCCCGGCCTTCCAGCAAAGCTTGTACTTCGGCGTCGCGCGCCAGGCTGTAGGGCTCGTCGTCGTGGTTGGTGAATACCGCATCAACCGAAAGCTTGGCCGCCAGGGCGGGCAGGGCGCTGCAGGCCTTGTCGTGACGCACCAGCAGGCCGGCAGGCGAGACAAGATGAGTCAGGCCAAGCTGCTCCAGTTGCCGGTTCAGGCCCACCAGCGATTCCCGGATGAATTCCACGCGGCGGTCGGCTCTTGGCAGGGCATCCAGAATGGCCCGGTCAAAAACGAAGGCGCAAAACACCTGTTCACAGGATTTGAGGGCTTGGTAGAGCGCGGCATTGTCCTGGGCCCTCAAGTCCCGCCTGAACCACATCAGGCCAGTCTTGTATTTTTTGTGCATGGCCTGATGGTAGTGAAAATCAGGCCGGCTCAAGAGGCTGAAGCACCTCCCGTGGGGAAATTGGCCCTGAAGGCTGAATCCTTGTCAATGACCTGTCCTGCCCTTGTACCGCAACGCGTAAAATCAATCGATGGCCACGGAATCCCCCCCTTCGATCAACCTCACGCACCACTTTCTCATTGCCATGCCTGGGCTGGAGGATGAAGCCTTTTCCAAAAGCGTGATCTACATGTGCGAGCACAGTGAGCGCGGGGCGCTGGGCCTGATCATCAACAAGCCCAGCGACATCAATGTCCAGGGCCTGTTCGACAAGGTTGAATTGCCGCTGCGCCGCGACGATCTGACGCAAACCCCGGTGTTCCAGGGCGGCCCGGTGCAGACCGAGCGGGGTTTTGTGCTGCACGAATCCATGATGCCCGGCAACGAGTCGGTGTACGCATCGACCATGTCGATCCCGGGCGGGCTGGAAATGACCACCTCCAGGGACGTGCTCGAAGCGCTGTCAACCGGCGCTGGCCCGCGCAAGGTTTTCGTGTCGCTCGGCTATTCGGCCTGGGGCGAGGGCCAACTCGAATCGGAATTGCTGGACAACAGCTGGCTGACCGTGCCTGCCGATCTGGGCGTGATTTTTGACACGCCAGTCGAAGAACGCTACGACAAGGCACTCAAGCTGCTGGGCCTTGAGAGCTGGATGATTTCTCCCGTAGCCGGTCATGGATGATCCGCAAGGCCTGGCGGATACCGATCGATCCCAGCCCGACAAGCACAAGGTGATAGCACATCCGGCCAAAGGTTGGCAGACCTTTCTGGCTTTCGATTACGGTCTGAAGCGCACCGGCGTCGCGTCGGGCAATATCCTGACCCGCACCGCCACGCCGCAAGCCACGATTGCCGCTGAAGGGGGGGCGCGTTTCCCCGTCATTGAGGCCAGGATCAAGGCGTGGCAGCCTGATGCGCTGGTGGTCGGCATTCCGTTTCATCCCGATGGCGCGAGTCACGACAATACCGTGCGTGCGCAAAAGTTTGCGCGCCAGTTGCGCGGACGCTTTGGCCTGCAGGTGTTCGAGGTCGATGAGCGCTACAGCACGACCGAAGCCCTGGCCAGCGGTGCCAAAGATGCCGATGCCGCATCGGCCTGCATCATCCTGGAACAATTTTTAAGGAGTCTTCCCCATGAGTAGTCTGGTCCTCGACGCCGAGGCGCTGTATGCCGATTTGCTGCGCAGCATGCGCCAGCAACTGGCTTCCTCCAGCCAGCCGCCGCGCCTGGTGGGTGTGGCTTCGGGCGGTGCCTGGCTGGCGCAGCGCCTGCAAAAAGACCTGGGGCTGAGCGAGGAAATCGGCATTTTGTCGTCTTCGATGCACCGCGACGATTTTTCGCAGCGTGGGCTGGCGTCCAGCGGTCAGACCGTGCTGCCTTTCGATGTCAATGGCGCTCACCTGATCGTGATTGACGATGTGCTCTACACCGGCCGGACGATACGCGCCGTGCTCAATGAGCTGTTCGACTACGGGCGGCCCGCCAGCGTCAGACTCATGGTGCTGGTGGACCGGGGCGGGCGCGAGTTGCCGGTGCAGGCTGATCTGGCCGTCGCGCGCGTCACCCTGCCGGCCTCGCAAACGCTGGAACTGGCCCGTACCGACGATGGCCGTTTCAGCTTCCGGCTCCAGGATCTGCCCACTGCGGCTTGAATTTAAAGCGAAACAGGAATTAACAGCGTGTTGTACCGACGAAACCCACAGCTCAATAAAAACGGCGAACTGATCCATCTGCTGTCAACCGAAGGCCTGTCCAAGGACACGCTGACGCAGATTCTGGACACTGCCGCCAACTTTGTCTCAGTCAGCAGCCGCGAGGTCAAAAAAGTCCCGCTGCTGCGCGGCAAGAGCGTTTTCAACCTGTTTTTTGAAAACTCCACCCGCACCCGCACCACCTTTGAAATTGCCGCGACGCGCTTGTCGGCCGATGTTATCAACCTGGACATTGCGCGTTCATCGGCGTCCAAGGGCGAGTCGCTGCTCGACACCATCGCCAACCTGAGCGCCATGGCCGCCGATATCTTTGTGGTCCGCCACAGCGAATCGGGCGCGCCCTACCTGATCGCCCAGCATGTCGCGCCGCATGTGCATGTCGTCAATGCCGGCGATGGCCGCCATGCGCACCCGACGCAGGGCCTGCTCGACATGTACACCATCCGGCACTACAAAAAAGACTTCAGCAACCTCGTCGTCGCCATCGTCGGCGACGTGCTGCATTCGCGCGTGGCGCGCTCCGACATTCATGCGCTGACCACGCTGGGCTGCGCCGAAGTGCGCGTGGTCGGCCCCAAGACGCTGGTGCCGTCCGACATGGCGCAGATGGTCGTGCGCGTCTGCAACACGCTCGAAGAAGGCATCAGGGGCGCTGACGTCATCATCATGCTAAGG
>JBDSZF010000166.1:0-6882 GCA_039925285.1 Polaromonas sp. | reverse complement strand
GCGCCGCTTTTGAAAGTATCCAGCAGCGCAGCGATCTGCGCTGCGTGCTGATTTGCGGTGAAAACGGCCACTTTTGCGCGGGCGGCGATATCTCTGAATACGCCGGTTTCCGGTTTGAGGAAGCCAGCCTGCGCGATTTCCATGAAAACGATGTCTGGGGCGGCTTGCAGGCCATGCTCGATTGCGATGTGCCCATCGTGGCGCAAATTGAAGGCAACTGCATGGGTGCCGGCGTCGAGATAGCCAGCTGCTGCGACATCCGGATTGCGGCCGACACTGCCCGTTTTGGCGCGCCGATTGCGAAGCTGGGTTTTCCAATGGCACCGCGCGAGGCTGCGCTGGTCATGCGTGCCGTGGGCGAACTGACGGCGCGCGAAATGCTGCTTTCAGCGGCTGTGCTTGATGCGGCCGAGATGAAGCAGCGCGGTTTTCTGAATCAGGTGCTTGCGGCGGACGCGCTGAACGCTGCGGTGCAGCAGCGCATTCATCGCATCAGCCAGCTGGCGCCACAGGCTGCACGCCTGAATAAAGCAGCATTCAGGGCACTGGCGCAAGTCATGCATGCAGACGCCGCTATTGAATTAGCCGCCAATGCCTATCATTACGCGGCTTCTGACGAACACCGTGAAGGCATCGCGGCATTTATCGAGAAGCGTCCTCCCCGATTTGCAGGCTGAACGCCTGATAGCTCATTTTTGGATCGTTTGAATCGCATGAAAAACCAGAACCTGTTTGCAGCGCTGCGTGCTGCCTTTCCTTCCAATCTGGAAGAAATCGCCATTGAAACCGACAACGGCCTGACTTATTCATGGCTCGACCTGGAGCGCAGTTCCGCGATGATGGCCAACCTGCTGCAGTCGCTCGACCTTCCCGAAGGCGCGCGCGTCGCCGTGCAGGTTGAAAAATCGGTTGAAGCCATGGTGCTGTACCTGGCCACGCTGCGCGCCGGCTATGTATTCTTGCCCTTGAATACGGCCTACCAGAGCCTTGAGATCGAGTATTTCATCGGCAATGCCGAACCGGCTGTTGTGGTCTGCAGCCGCCAGAACTTCGGCTGGGTCAGCAAGATCGCTTTCAAGGCCGGCACGCAGAACGTCTTCACGCTCGACGATGACCGGACCGGTTCGCTGCTCGACCGCGCCGCGCACTGCAGCGACCAGCATGAAGTGCTCGTCAGGCAGTCCGATGATCTGGCCGCGATTTTGTACACCAGCGGCACGACAGGACGCAGCAAGGGCGCGATGCTCTCGCACGGCAATCTGCTGAGCAATGCGCTGGTGCTCAAGGACTACTGGGGCTGGAAAAAAGGGGATGTGCTGATCCACGCGCTGCCGATTTTTCACGTTCACGGCCTGTTTGTCGCCATTCATGGTGCGCTGATCAATGGCAGCAAGATGATCTGGCTGTCCAGATTCGACCCGAAGCGGGTGGTGGAAAAATTGCCTGAAGCGACCGTGTTCATGGGCGTGCCGACGCTCTATGTCCGCCTGCTGGCCGAGCCGGGCCTGACGCGGCAAGCCTGCCGCAACATGCGCCTGTTCATTGCCGGGTCGGCGCCGCTGCTGATCGAGACCTTCAAGGAATGGCAGGAGCGCACCGGCCACACCATCCTGGAGCGTTACGGCATGTCCGAAACCGCCATGCTGACCTCCAACCCCTGCCAGGGCCATCAGGGTGATGGGCGGCGCGGCGGCACGGTCGGTTTTGCGCTGCCGGGCGTCAGCCTGCGCGTGCAGGGCGACGATGGCCAGCCGCTGCCGCTCGGCGAAATCGGCAATATCCAGGTCAAGGGGCCGAATGTCTTCAAGGGCTACTGGCGCATGCCCGAGAAAACGGTCGAAGAGTTCACGGCCGACGGCTACTTCAAGACCGGCGATGTCGGCAGGATTGATGAAGACGGCTACATCACCATCGTCGGGCGCAGCAAGGACCTGATCATCAGCGGCGGCTACAACGTCTATCCGGCTGAAATCGAAGGCTATATCAACGAGCTGCCCGGCGTGGCCGAAAGCGCGCTGGTCGGCGTGCCGCATCCGGACTTTGGCGAAGCCGGCGTGGCCGTCGTGATTGCCAAGCCCGGCGCGACGCTCGATGCGGCGCAGATCGGGGCAGCGCTCAAAGCCAGGCTGGCCAATTTCAAGATTCCCAAGCAGTGCTTCGTGGTGAGCGAGCTGCCGCGCAACACCATGGGCAAGGTGCAAAAAAATCTGTTGCGCGAGCAATACAAGGCGCTGTTTTCCTGAGTTTTGCGCCGCCCCGGGCCGCGAGCTGGCAGGGGTTTACCCGCAACCGCTCATACAATCCCGGGCAGGGCAAATGACTGCATGGGATGCCAGGCACTTGCCCCATTTTTACCTTCTGTTTTACCTTTCCTGACGGAGTCCGGACATGATGAGAAAGCCTTTTTGGATTTTTGCCTTTTCCGCTGTGGCGCTGAGCGCCTGCGGCAAAAAGGAAGAGGTGCCGGCCACCGTCGCCGCACCGGCCGCGCCCGCCAGCGCCGCGGTGGCGGTGAACACCGAGGAAAAGGTGCTCAACATCTACAACTGGCCCGACTACATCGCCAAGGACATGGTGGCGAACTTCGAGAAAGAGTCTGGTATCAAGGTCAACTACCAGACCTTTGAAAACAATGAAGCGCTGCATGCCAAGCTGGTCGCCGGCAACACCGGTTATGACCTCGTGGTGCCTGGCGCCGTGTTCGCCAAGCCGCAGATCGACGGCGGGCTGCTGGCCAGGCTGGACAAGTCAAAAATCAGTCATTACGGTAATCTGGACCCGGCCATCATGGAAAAGCTCGGCACCATCGATCCGGGCAACGCCTACCTGCTGCCCTGGGCCTGGAGTTTCACCACCGTCGGCATCAACAAGGCCAGGGTCGCCAAGGCGCTGGGCAGCACGCCGATGCCCGACAACGCCTGGGAGCTGGTGTTCAACCCGGTCTACACCGCCAAGCTCAAGTCCTGCGGCATTGCCTATCTCGATTCGCCGACCGAGGTGATCCCCCCGGCCATGCACTACCTGGGCAAGAACGCCTATTCGAACGATGCGGCTGATCACAAGGCGGCCGGCGAGATGCTGGCCAAGGTGCGTCCGCACATCCGCATGTTCTCCAGCACCATGATCGACGACCTGGCGGGTGGCAAGGCCTGCGTGGCGCTGGGCTGGGCCGGCGACATCAACATTGCGCGTACCCGCGCCATCGAGAACAAGAGCGGCAATGAGGTCGAGGCGCTGCTGCCCAAGACCGGCGGCCTGATTTTCTTTGACACGCTGGCGCTGCCTAAGGATGCCAAGCATCCCAACAATGCTTATGCCTTCATCGACTATTTCCTGCGTCCGGAAGTCTCGGCTTCACTGACCAATGAACTCGGTTACGCCACCGCCAACAAGGCCAGCCTGGCCAACGTCAAGCCCGAAATTGCCCAGGACAAGGCCGTGTTCCCGGATGCCGACAACCTGCAGAAAATGGTCTCGCCGGCCAGCTTCAGCAATGAAGCCCGCGAATCCATGAGAAATGTCTTCACGAGCTTCAAAAAAGGCAAATAAACCGCTTCGATAAAAGCTGATTTACAGGGCTGTGCATGCAATGCGTTGCATGTGCAGCTTTTTTCATTATGGTTTTGACTGCAGGACACCGACAACATGAATCTGCCCCTGTCGCCTGGCGATGGCTATTTAAGAACCGAACAACTGTTCAAGCGCTTTGACGATGTGGTCGCGGTCGACGAGGTGTCGCTGTGCATCAACAAGGGTGAGATATTTGCCCTGCTGGGCAGCTCGGGATGCGGCAAGTCAACCTTGCTGCGCATGCTGGCAGGGTTTGAAAAGCCCAGTTCGGGCGCGGTGATCCTGAACGGCGTGGACATTGCGTCGTTTCCGCCCTATGAGCGGCCGATCAACATGATGTTCCAGTCGTATGCGCTGTTTCCTCACCTCTCGGTCTGGGACAACATTGCCTTTGGCCTCAAGCGCGAAGGCATGCCCAAAGCGCAGATCCAGACCCGCGTCGAGGAAATGCTCGACCTGGTGCAGATGACGTCGCTGGCCAAAAGAAAGCCGCACCAGTTGTCGGGCGGGCAGCAGCAGCGCGTGGCGCTGGCGCGCAGCCTGGCCAAGAAACCGCAGCTGCTGCTGCTCGATGAACCGCTGGGCGCGCTGGACCGCAAGCTGCGCGAACGAACCCAGTTCGAGCTGGTCAATATCATCGAATCGGTCGGCGTGACCTGCGTGATGGTCACGCATGACCAGGAAGAAGCCATGACCATGGCGTCGCGCATTGCGGTCATGAGCCATGGCCGCGTGCTGCAGGTCGGTACGCCCAAAGAGATTTACGAGCACCCCAACAGCCGGTTTGTCGCGGACTTCATTGGCAATGTCAACCTGTTTGAGGGGACGCTGACGCTTGATGCGGTGGATCGCTGCGAAGTCACTACCGAGCACGGCATCGTGACTGTGGGCCACGGCATCAGCGCTGCGGCCGGCATGGCGGTTGCGGTGGCCGTGCGACCCGAGAAGATCCATATTGCCAGGCAGCGCCCGCCTGTCAGCCAGAATCTCTTTACCGGCAAGGTGCGCGAGATCGCCTATCTCGGCAGCTACATCACCTTTATCGTCGAGATGCCGGGCGGGCGCAGCGTCAAGATTACCGAGACCAACACCACGCGCCAGGACTGCAGCGACATCACTTGGGGCGATCCGGTGTTTTTCTGGTGGGACGACTTGGCGCCGCTAGTGCTGACGCAATAGGTTCATGCGATGAAACATTTTTCAGGGTTTTCGTGGCGGCTCGGACGTCGCTTTGTCATCGGCCTGCCTTATCTCTGGCTGATCGTGTTTTTTGTCCTGCCCTTCCTGATCCTGCTGCGGATCAGCATCACCGACATGGGCAACGGCGTGGACCCGTTCGCGCCCTTGATTGATTCGGCCACGGGTGCCTGGCACCTGATTTTGAAATACGACAACTATCTGTCGATTTTCAGGAGCCCGGAGGAGGGCGCCAGCGCAGTGTGGGGCAACACCCTTTATCTGGACGCCTACAAGACCTCGCTGAAGTACGCCTTCCTCACCACGCTGCTGTGCCTGTTGATCGGCTATCCGTTTGCCTATTTCCTGGCCCGCGCCAAGCCGTCCATTCGCACGGCGCTGCTGATGCTGGTCATGCTGCCGTTCTGGACTTCCTTCCTGCTGCGCGTCTATGCCTGGAAGGGCATTCTGGCGGACCAGGGCGTACTCAACAATCTGCTGCTTTGGCTGGGCGTCATCCAGGAGCCCATGGTGATGCTCTACACCGATGTCTCCATGCTGGTCGGCATGACCTATGTCTACTGTCCCTTCATGATCCTGCCGCTTTACGCCACGCTGGTGAAGATGGATGTCCGCCTGCTGGAGGCGGCCCATGGCCTGGGTGCGAGCCCCTGGCATGCTTTCTGGCTCATCACCGTGCCGCTGAGCAGGTCGGGCATCGTGGCCGGCTCCATGCTGGTGTTCATTCCGTGTGTCGGTGAATTCGTCATTCCCTCGCTGCTGGGCGGTGCTCAAAATGTCATGATCGGCCGCGTCGTCTGGGACGAGATGTTCAGCAGCAACAACTGGCCGCGCGCAGCCGCCCTGTCGGTCGTGATGATTCTGCTCATCCTCGTGCCGCTGGCCTTTTACTATCGCTCCAGCCATGACCGCAGTGCGTCCAGGGAGTCGTGACATGAAAAGCCTGTTGCGCTTTGCCGAAAACAATTTGGGTCGCCTCTGGCTGGCGCTGGTGTACCTGTTTCTCTATATTCCGCTATTTTTCCTGATCGTCTTTTCCTTCAACAGCACCCGCCAGGACAGCGTGTTCACCGGCTTTTCCTTGCGCTGGTACCAGGCTCTGGTGTCGGACTCGCGGCTGGTCGACGGTTTTGTCCTCTCGCTCAAGGTGGCGCTGCTCACCGGCACGCTGTCGGTCGTGCTGGGCAGTTTTGCCGCCTTCGTGCTGGTGCGCTACCTGCGCTTCAGCGGACGAACGCTGTTCTACGGCCTGGTCAATGCGCCGCTGGTGATGCCCGAGGTGATCATCGGGCTCTCATTGCTGCTGCTGATGGTGGCCGTTCAGCGCACCGTTGGCTGGCCGGACCGGGGTTTCATCACCATCGTGACCGGGCACACCCTGCTGGGCATGGCCTATGCCACGGTGGTGATCCAGTCGCGGCTGAGCGAAATGAACCGTTCGATTGAAGAAGCCGCGATGGACCTGGGCTGCCGGCCGATGCAGGTCTTCTTCCTGGTCACTTTGCCCAATATTGCACCGGCGCTGGTATCGGCCTGGCTGCTGACCTTCACCTTGTCGTTTGACGATGTGGTGATCTCCGAATTCTTGTCGGGGCCAGGCGTCACGACCTTGCCGCAGGTGATTTTCAGCTACGCGCGCCGGGGCGTGAATCCCTCCATCTATGCGGCGGCGACGATTCTGATCGTCGTGGTGTCGCTGGGCATCATCGCCTACAGCCTGTTCAGGGTGCGCCGGCAACGACGCCTTGACCGGGAAATCAATGCAGCCCAGTCTCAGGAACAGGCTGTCGCAAGCCCCGCTGCGGCAGGGTAGCCAGCACCACGCCGGTCAAGGCGATGGCGCCACGGAGGAAAAATCAAAATCCCAGGCCATCCACAGGCCCAGCGGCGTGACCAGCGCAAAACCAGCAATTCTCAATTTGAATTAGTTCGTAGATCGGGAGCTACTGAACGTTTATGGCTGAGGGTTTTAAGCATGAATTCCATGATGTGATCCCAGGAATGAAAAGTCAAATAGAGCAGCAAAGTACGCAGGTTTTCAAAAAATGTGCGTCGCGATGGCAAGCGCGCCCGTAAGGCTCTGTAGCGCTCATCAAGCCAGTCCAGCGTGGTGTG
>JBDSZF010000165.1:0-9516 GCA_039925285.1 Polaromonas sp. | reverse complement strand
CCTCTGGGTCATCGTCCTGCTGGTCTTCATGGCGATTGCCTTTGACTTCATGAATGGCTTTCATGATGCCGCCAATTCGATTGCCACAGTGGTGTCCACCGGCGTGCTCAAGCCTGCGCATGCCGTGGCATTTGCGGCTGCCTTCAATCTGCTGGCCTTGTTCGTCTTTCATCTGAGCGTGGCCGCCACGGTCGGGAAGGGGATTGTGCAGCCCGGCATTGTGGACACGCACGTCGTTTTTGGGGCGCTGATGGGCGCCATCACCTGGAACCTGGTGACCTGGTATTACGGTATTCCCAGCAGTTCCTCGCATGCGCTGATTGGCGGCATCGTGGGCGCGGTGATTGCCAAGGCCGGCACGAGTGCCCTGATTTCGGGCGGACTCATCAAAACGATCGCTTTCATTTTCATCTCGCCGCTGCTGGGTTTTGCGCTCGGCTCGCTGATGATGGTGCTGGTGTCCTGGATCTGCCTGCGGGCGGCGCCGTCCAAGGTGGATCGCTGGTTTCGCCGCCTTCAACTCGTCTCGGCCGGCGCCTACAGCCTGGGCCACGGCGGCAATGATGCCCAGAAAACCATCGGCATCATCTGGATGCTCCTGATTGCCACCGGTTACACGGCGGCCGGCGACAGCGCACCGCCCACCTGGACGATCGTGGCCTGCTACACGGCAATTGCCGCCGGCACCCTGTTCGGCGGCTGGCGCATTGTCAAGACCATGGGCCAGAAAATCACCAAGCTCAAGCCGGTGGGCGGTTTCTGCGCCGAAACCGGCGGCGCCATCACACTGTTTCTGGCCACCATGCTGGGCATTCCGGTCTCGACCACCCACACCATCACCGGCGCGATTGTCGGCGTGGGCTCGACCCGGCGCGCCTCGGCCGTGCGCTGGGGCGTGGCCGGCAGCATTGTCTGGGCCTGGATTCTGACCATTCCGGCATCGGCCTGCGTGGCGGCGGTGGCCTACTGGATCAGCCTGCAGCTGTTTTAAGGCGCGGCCCGCCAGGCTTGTAAAGACGCCTGGACCCAGTTGAAGCCGATTCTTTCCTGCTCCAGGCGCAGGTTTTTGCGCAGGCGGTTGTCCCGCAGGTCGTCGTAGAGGGCCTGCTCCTGCGGCTTGAGCCGGGGCAGCTCGCGCAAGGTTTGCGCTGCCTCTTCGCCCCACTGCGACTCAAACGCCAGCAGCGTGGCGCGGTCCATCAAAAACGACTCGACCTGCGCGAAGCGGGCGCGCAACTGGTCCAGAATCGCAAAACCGTGGGTGTCGATGTCGCCCCAGTAGTGAATCGGACAGCGCACCAGCCAGGGGATGCTGGCCAGCATGTCAAAGCCGTAACCCGCGCCGAAGATGAGCAGGCTGTTTTGAACTGGCGGAAAAGCCAGAAAGTTGATTTCGTTTTCGGTGATGAAGACCCGCGCGACGCCGGGATCGAGCCGGGAAAAGCTGGCCGCATCCAGCATGATGTCGGCATCCCGCCCCAGCGCAGCGGCCCAGTGCGCAGGCGCTGCATCGAGCAGCCGAAAGCGGATCCGAAGCGGCTTGTCACGAAAGCCGTAGCGCTGGGCGAACTGGCTGGCACCTGATGCCGACAGGTCAACGGATTCGGGCGGCAACACGCGATCCGCCAGTTCGGCCAGGGTGCCGCGATGCGCTTCGATGAATTTGCTGTGAATCCCCGCAATGTCCACCTGCCGCAGGTAAATGCCCGGCCTGGGATGCGCCTGCAGCCAGCCGGCGATGTCGAGCAGCCGGCTCCATTCTTGCGACAACTCCAGCGCGCGCAGCGGCCGTCGGGCCAGCCAGTCGAGCAGAAGCGGCTGGCGCTGGCGCGTTTCCTCCAGCAGCGCTACAAAGCGGGCGGCGTCGCGCCGCTTGCCGATCAGGCCCAGCGCATCGTCCAGGGAATCGACCCAGACCTCGTTCGGCACAGCGTTGGCGCCAAACACCCGGTGCCGGAACTCGCGCATATCGATGCGGTAGCCCGGCGCGGCGCGCAACTCGCTGATCCACTGGCGGACTTCGTCAAAACGCTCGCTGATCTCGGCCGAGCTGGGGCTTTTGAGCGCGAGGCGCAGCGGAAAAAGGGATTCGCCGCTGACCAGGCCGGCCAGCCAGTCGCCCCGGCTCCACATTTTCAGCAATTGGGCGCGCAGGTCGGCGGGCCGGCTCCAGCTCATGGGCTCGCCCTGGCTTTTTCGGCGCGGTAGTCCTCGATCGACAGGTTGCGCAGTTTGGAGCAGCGGCCTTCCTCGTTCTGCACAAAGCCCACGCTGGCCACGAAAGGCTCGATGATGTGGATTTTTTGCAGCGGCGTGATGATCAGCAGCTGCAGGTTGAGCTTGGCAAACAGCCGCAGGCCGTACTGCGCCGACTCATCGGAGCCGCGCCCGAAGGCTTCGTCAATCACCACAAAGCGGAAGGAGCGTGAGCGCACCGCGCCCCATTCGAGCCCGAACTGGTAGGCCAGGCTGGCCGCCAGGATGGTGTAAGCGAGCTTTTCCTTCTGGCCGCCCGACTTGCCGCCCGAGTCGGTGTAGTGCTCATGCTCGCTGTCGTCCTCGCGCCAGCGCTCGCTGGCGGCAAACACAAAGCAGTTGCGCACATCGGTGACCTTGGCGCTCCAGCGCCGGTCCTGCTCGGACTGGCCTTCGCGCCCGCGAAAGCGCTCGATGATCAGCTTGACCTGCAGGAACTTGGCTTCGGAATACTGCGCATCGTCCGAGCCGGTGAACGTGCCTTCGGTGCAGGCGCGCAGTTCGGTCTCGAAATCGCGGACTTCCGCGTCGGGCGTGGGCTGGGCCTGCAGCAGGATGTAGCGGCCCGGGTTGTAGTCGATCTGCGTGAGCGATTCGTTGATGCGTGCGATCCGTTCCTTGATGGTGGCGCGCTCGCGGGCCAGCTGCGACTGGAAGTTGGCCACCTCGCGGATGGTGTTCTCGTTGAGCAGTTCCTTGAAGCGCACCTCAAAGCGCGGCAGGTCATTGGCCTGCAGCGTCTCCAGCATGGCCCGGTATTCAAAGCCGGCCTCGACGCTGGCATCGACCTCTGCCGTTTCCAGCCGGAAGGCTTGCTTGTAGGCGGACATGGCCTGGATGATCTTGTCGCGCAGCCGCTTGAGCTTGCCTTCTTCGGCGTCGATCCTGGCCTGCAGCCAGTCGCGCAGGTCGTGCTGGCGGTTGTCGCAGGACTCCACTGTCAGCAGATGGGTGCCCAGGGCTTCGGCCCGCACCGCATCGAGCCGGTCGAAATACGCCGCATGCCCGGCAAAACCGGGTTCTTCCCGCAGCGCCTGCGTGTCCGCCTGCAGGGCCTGGGCATCGCTCTTTTTCTGCGCGGCCCGGGCGCGCCGGTCCCGGTGTTCTTCCAGCTGGGCCTCGGTTTTTGAAAGTGCCTGCTGCGTCTGCGCGAGTTGCGCGCCCAGCGTCTTGAGCACATCGCTGGCCGATTCGAGCGCCTGCCTTTCGGCCTCCAGCCGGGCGACTTCGGCCGCCAGTGACTGCCAGTCCAGTTCGGCGAAGTCGTCATACACATCAAGCCGGGACAAGGCGTCCAGGCGCTCCTTGAGCACGCGCTGTTCGGCCTGCACCTTGCCGATGACGCTGCCGGTCTGGGCCAGCCGGGCTTCGAGCTGCCGGGCCTGGGTCTGCAGTGCGGCAATCTTGTCCAGATTGGTCCAGCCCAGCACATAGCGGCTGCGGTCATCGAGCCGGTGGCGGTCATCTTTTTCATGGCGCTCGCCGCGCGACTTGATCTGTCCGGCCCGCGTGATGGCATGGATTTCGCGGCGGAACTGCTCCTGCGTGGCGCAGCAGGCGACATCGAAACGGTGCGCGATTTCGCGCTCCAGCCAGTCGTAAAACACCGAATCGGGCTTGATGGTCAGCTTGCGCGCCAGCGAATCGCGGTGCAGCGCGGCCAGTTCGGCACGCGCGGCCGGGCGAACCCGGAAATACACCAGCCGGCCCTGCAACGCGGTTTTATCGACCCACTCGCAGACCTCGGCATAGTGGGCGTCAGGCACCAGCAGCGACAGCGCAAAGTTGTGCAGCAGCCGTTCGGCCGCGCCTTCCCAGTCGCGTTCGTCGTCCCGCACCTGCAGCAGCTCGCCGGCAAAGGGAAGGCTTTTTTCCGGCAGGCCCAGGGCCTGGCAGAGGGCGGCGCGCAGGGCGATTTGCGCGGCCGGAATGTTGCTGCGCCGCGCCTTGAGGCTTTTGATTTCGCCGCTCAGCTCGTCGTGCGCCAGCTTGCCCTGGCGCAGCGCCACCGATTGCTCGGTCAGCTCGTTTTGCAGCGCCGCTTCCTGGTCCCCGAACGATTTTTTCAGGCCCGCCAGGCTTTGCCGCTGGGCCAGAAAATCCGCCGCCGATCCCATGCTGAGCAGACCCAGCAGACGCGACAACTCGTTGTACTGCGCGGCCTTGTCGCGCCGGCGCCGGATGTCTTCCTGTTGGTTGGCAATGGCCGTGCCCAGCTGCTCCAGCCGGTCGCCGCCGCTGTCGGCCATGCTGCGCCGCAGGCCGCTTTCCTGGACGCGTTGCCCATTGCGCAGAGCTTCGAGACGCTCAACCTGCTGGTTCTGGCGCTGCCAGTCTTCGGCCAGCGTCGTGATGCGCTTGTCCAGCAGCTCGATCTTGAGCCCGGCAAAATAGCTTTTGAGGGCTTCGCGGCAGGCCCGCAATTCCTCGGTCTGCGCCACCAGCAGCGCGTGGCGCTCGCCATCGGCCACCAGCGGCGTCAGCAGATCGACCTGGCGCTTGGCTTTCAGAACGGCCTCGTGGGCGCGGTTCAGATCGTCAAAATGGCCGATCAGCGCGGTGATGCGCGGCGCCACGTCAAACGGCTCCAGCATGTGGCTGCGCACGAAATCGGTCAGGTTGCCGACCGATTTCATCGACACCGTCTGGTGAAACAGTTCGAGCGCCTGGTCGTTTTCAATGCCGAAGCGGCGCCGGAACCAGGCCGCGTAAGGCGGGAAACCGTCGAACAGTTCCGCGCCGCCGCTGCGCAGTTTCTTGCGCAGGCCGGTGATGTCGGTGCCGAAATTGGCAAAATCCGCCGCAATCGACAGCGACCGCTCGGCGCCGACAAACAGCCGCGCTGGCTGGCCCTGCGCCTCCTTCATCCAGAATACTTGTGCCAGCGTGACGGTCTGGTCATAGCCGGCGTTGTGAAAAACCCCGAGGATCACGCTGTAGCTGTTCAGGCCGCGCAGGGCCACCGGCCGGGACACGCCGCTGGCTTCGTTGCGCTCCGATTTGTAATGCCCTAGAACGTAGGATCGCAGGCTGCGCTCCTTGCTGTCGGCGCCGGCCGCCTTGTTGTAGGCCACGCGGTGCGCCGGAACCAAGAGCGTCGTCACCGCATCGACCAGCGTCGATTTTCCCGAGCCGATGTCGCCGGTCAGCAGGGCGTTCCTGCCGTCTGGATGCAGCGACCAGACCCGGCCATCGAACGTGCCCCAGTTGAATACTTCGAGGCGCTGCAGCCGGAAACCCGACAGGGCATCGTCGGCCGAAAAATCCAGCCCCTGGGTTTGCGCGTCGTCATTCATCGCCAGCGCCTTTCAGTTCGTTTTCGAGTTGTTTGCGGTAGCCTTCAAGCCGCTCATCAAAATCGGCCAGCCACTGGGCATCGACAAAAGCCTTGAGAATGCGCCGCACCTCGAAAGCCGCCGCCTGGCCGCCGGGCGCGCCGGCGCCGGGCTTGAGCTTGCGCAGAAAACCCAGTTCGATGATCTTGTTCACATGGGTGTCGATCTGGTCGGTCAGCCTGGCCTCGTTGCTGCTGTCGGGCAGAAACACCCGGATCATGTCCACCATCTGCTCGCGCGAGAGCACCAGCCGCGTGTCGCCTCCGCTGGCGTCGGACTCGGCGAGCTTTTTTCGCAGCAGCGCCAGCAGCAGGCTGACGGCAAAGGGCAGCGGGCGGCGCACGATCAGGCGCGGCACCCTGGCCGCTGCCGCATCTTCGCTGCCTTCGGTCGCTGGCAGGCGCGAGCGCAAAAAGGCATAGCCTTCGGCCTCGTCGCGCACCAGCTCCAGGCCCATGACCGCCACATAGTCGCGCACCCGGTGCTGCAAAGCGCCCAGCGCCTGCCACAGGCTGGCGTCGGTTTCCTGGTAGATCACGCCGCGCAGCAAGGGCACGATCAGCGCCGACAGCTCGGGCGCGGCTGCTGAAGCGTCGGGCGCATTTTCCATCTCGTTTGGGATCATTTTTTACTTTTTTCAGCGAACGAAGATCACGCGCGGCAAGCGCGCTTGTTTGGCATGTGTCTGCCCGTCAGGCCCCAGGCCCTGCCAGGTGATGAGCTCCGTCGCCGACTCATCGACCGTCGCGCTGAAGCTGTCGCCCGCCAGCTGCAAATAGGCCACCAGTTCGGCCAGGCCCTGCTGGAGGGGCTGGTCTTGCAGCAGTTCCTGCAGCGTGACCTGCGAGCGCTCCTGCAGGGCGTGGCGGATGTGCCCGGCCAGCTGCGCCTTGTCAATCACCACCTGCGAAAACAGCGCGCCCGCATCCACATCGGCCCCGCCATCGCCCGCATCCAGCTTGCCGCTGGCAAGCCGGGGCTTGTAGGCCGGCGCATAAAGCGGCCTTTCCATCGGCAGCTCGATCTCGGCGGCCGTGTCGGCGATGCGCATGACTTCGCCGGCCGGCGGCGTGGCGCGCAGGGCCAGCGCCTTGCTTTCGATGCCGCGCAAGATGTCCATGATGCGGCGGTTTTCCAGCCACGCCTGGTCATCCAGAAAGCGGCGCAATTGTTGCGACAACTGAGCCACCGTGCGCTGGGTGTGCTCGCCGGCCTCCAGCCAGTCGTAATGCACCCGGCGCATGCGCGCATCGGGCCTCAAGCCGGCCACCGGGGGCAGCGCCAGCACGTTTTCCAGCAGCGCCGACAGTTCTTCCTGGCGCTGGCTGGACATCAGAAAGTCCCAGAAAGCCCGAAAGCTGCGCCCCTGGTCGGAGCTGGCAATGCTCTCGCGCTCGTTCAGAATTTCTTCCAGCAAGTCGCCCTTTGAGCCTTCCCATAGCGTGATGCGCTCGCGCACGCGCCGGTCCAGGGTGCGAAAGTTGTGCTCCACCTCCCGAAAATCGGTCAGCAGCTCGCGCGCCAGTGCGGTGAACTGCTGAAACCGCTCTTTCAGCGCCGTGTCGGTGAGCAGCGGCACATGGCCGGCCTGCACCTGCGCGATTTCGGCGTCGATGGTATCGCGCCTGGCCTGCAGCTCGGCCAGTCGCGCCTGCGGGTCGGCCTGGCTGCCTTCGCTCATTTGCTGGAGCAGGCCGAACATCGTCAGCAGGCGCGACTCGGTGCCGACAAAGCTGCGCTCGGTCAGCGTCGTGAGCCAGGCAATGGCTTTTTCTGCGGCCGGCATCAGGTCAAACTGTGGCTCGTCGGAGCCCGTCGCATAGAACTTGCGCAGCCAGCCCTTGTCGCCAGCGGCCCAGTCGTTGAGGTAGTCGAGGGCTGACTTGGGGAAGGTCTGTGCGCCCAGCCGCTCGCGCAGGCCGAACAGCTCATCGTCCAGCGCTTCGGCCAGATCGGCCTGTGCCATCACGCGCAGGTTGGGCGTGATGAACACGCGCTGCAAAAAGCTCGCCACCAGCGGCACATGGTCGGAGCGCAACAGCCGCCAGGCCGGATGGGTCTGGCGCAGCAGATCGAGCGTGTCGTAGTCAAGGCTCAAGGGCGGGGCTTCCTGTGGTGAAGTCGGGTGAATCTTCCGGCGCTGGCCTGATGCAGTGAGGGCCAGCCCGGGCTTGTGGTGGGCAGAACCAGCAGAATAACCGGCTTTTTACCAGTCTTCCTTCACCGCCAGCACCGCATCCCGGCCCGCTGCCGCACGCCAGGCCAGCCAGGCGGTCAGCGTGCCGGCCGCCACCACGGCGGCGCACAGCAGCAGCAGCCGCAGCCACGGCACCTGCAAATCCATGCTCCAGTGAAAGCTTTGCGGGTTGACGACAAACACCAGCACGGTCGATACCGCCAGGCCGAGCGCCAGCCCGGCAAAGGCGCCAATCACCGTCCAGGCCGCGCCTTCGCCGGCCACGACCGTCAGGATTTGCCGCCGCGTCAGCCCCAGGTGCGCGAGCAGGCCAAACTCCTTGCGCCGCGCCAGCACCTGCGCGCTGAAGCTCGCGGCGACGCCAAACAGGCCGATCGCAATCGCCACGCCCTGCAGCCAGTAGGTCACGGCAAAGCTGCGGTCGAAAATCTTCAGCGAGCTGGCGCGGATCTGGCTGACCGACGCCATTTCCAGCAGCGCGCCGCCGCCCGACTGCGCATCGGCCAGCTTGCGTATCGACTGCTGCACGTCGGCGTCAGGCACAGAGCCGTTGAGCCACAGCGCCAGATCGTTGACGCGCTTGTCACCAGTCAGACGCTCGAAATCGCGCTGGTCCAGCGTGATAGCGCCAAACTGCCGCGCATAGTCGCGCCAGACGCCGGCCACGTAAAACTTTTGTGTCGCTATCGAATCAGTAGCTTCTGACGCCCGTCCTGTCTGCGCCAGGGAACTAAAAGCTTGTGAAAGTGGTAGAAAGAGGGTGTCGGGACGGGCGCCGTACAGGTCCACCATCGCCTCGCTCACATAAATGCCGATCTGCCCAGGCGGCACCGGCAGCGCCGGGCCGACCAGCGGCAGGCTGGTCGCCGGGTCGTCGATCGGCCGTGAAATCAGCGTCACGGCGGGATTGCCGGCATCGAGCAGCAAGGGTGTCGAGCGCAGCGTGCTGACGCGAGCCACGCCGGGCAGGCCGCTGAGTGCCAGGACAAACTCCGGCGAAAAATAGGCTGCGTCGCTGGCCGAGCTGCTCAGGGTGGAGCGCACATACAGATCGGCCGGCAGCAGCACGTCCAGCCAGTGCGTGACCGAATCGCGAAAACTCGCCACCATGACCGTCAGCGCCACCGCCAGGCTGAGCGACGCGACCACGCCGCTGACGGCCACCGCAGCGCTTTCGCGCACCCGGCGCGCGCGCTCGACCGCCAGCAGCGGCAACAGGCGGTGCGCGACCCAGGGGCTGAGCTGGTCGTAGAGCAGCGTAATCAGCCAGGGCAGCGCCGTGATGCCGCCGACCAGCAGCAGGCCGACCGAAAAATAAGCTGCCAGCGGAATGCCGAAGACCGGCGGCAGCAAGGCCAGCGCGCCGCCCGCTGCGATCAGGGAAATACTGAGCCAGTGGCTGGCGCCAGCGGCGGGCGCCAGGCCCAGCCCCTTGAGGGTTTGCGCCGGCGGCAGTTTTTGCGCTGCCCGCGCCGGCCACCAGCCGCCCACGCCGGCCGCTAGCGCGCCCAGTGCGCCATAGCTCAGCGCAGCCCAGCTGCTCCATTGCAGCGTGGGCGCGACGCCGGCAAAATAGCCGCCGCCCAGGTCGCCGCCCAGCAGCCGCAATGCCAGCGCCGCCAGTGCTGTGCCCAGGGCAATGCCGGCCAGGCTGCCGACCAGGCCCAGCGCCAGCGATTCAACCAGCACCAGCTGCAAGCGCTCGCGCCCGGTCAGGCCCAGCACGCC
>JBDSZF010000164.1:0-16023 GCA_039925285.1 Polaromonas sp. | reverse complement strand
GTGCGCGCCACCTTCCCGCGTTTTCGTTATGACCAGATCATGCGTCTGGGCTGGAAAATCTTCATACCTGTCACTTTGGTCTGGCTGGTAGTCGTCGGGGCCTGGATGCAGACCCCTTACAACATCTGGAAATAGGCGAAAAAGTCATGTCTGCTGTTGCCTCCGTCAAGGATTTTGTTTCAAGTTTCATGTTGACCGAACTGCTAAAGGGTATGGCCCTGACCGGCAAGTACATGTTCAGTCGCAAGATCACGATTCAGTTTCCTGAAGAAAAAACGCCGTTGAGCCCGCGCTTTCGGGGGCTGCATGCGCTGCGCCGCTATGAAAATGGTGAAGAGCGCTGTATTGCCTGCAAGCTTTGCGAGGCGGTATGCCCGGCGCTGGCCATCACCATCGAGTCTGATGTTCGCGAAGATGGCAGTCGACGCACCTCGCGTTATGACATCGATCTGACCAAATGCATTTTTTGCGGCTTTTGCGAAGAGAGCTGCCCGGTGGATTCGATCGTCGAAACCCATATTCTCGAATATCACGGTGAAAAAAGGGGTGATCTGTACTTCACCAAAGAGATGCTGCTGGCAGTGGGCGACCGCTATGAAACTGAAATTGCCGCCAACCGGGCAGCAGATGCCAAATACCGCTGAAATGCTTCGCCCAATAGCTCGCTCAAGAAAGAATCCACCTCAACATGGACGCTAAAACAGGTCTTTTTTATGTATTTGCCGCGGTGCTGCTGTTTGCAGCCTTCCGGGTCATTACAGCCCGTAATCCGGTGCATGCGGCACTTTTCCTGGTACTAGCATTTTTTCAGGCGGCTGCCGTCTGGGTTTTGCTCAACGCCGAGTTCTTGGCCATTACGCTGGTGCTGGTGTATGTCGGCGCCGTGATGGTGCTCTTCTTGTTTGTCGTCATGATGCTGGATATCAATCTGGACAGTGTCCGCAAAGGTTTCTGGAAGCATTTCCCACTGGCAGGAACCGTGGGTACCATCATCGCTCTGGAAATGTCCTATGTGCTGATGGGCGGGTTCCGTGAGCCACCACAAGGCGCCTCTGTCCCGGTGACGGGTGACATTGCCGCCCAGGTATCGAACACCAAGGAACTGGGCAAGCTGCTGTATTCGCAGTACATCTACCCGCTCGAAATTGCCGCCGTGATTTTGCTGGTGGCCATGATTGCCGCCATTGCGCTGACCATGCGGGAGCGCAAGGATTCCAAACGCACCCATCCCGCCGACCAGGTCCGCGTCAAGTCACAAGACCGCGTCAGGCTGGTCAAGATGAAATCGGTCGTTGCTGCGCCCACCCTGGCACCTGTCTCTGCCACGGCCTCCGTTGAGGAAAAAAAATCATGATGCTGACGCTGGGTCATTTTCTTTCGCTGGGCGCCATGCTTTTTGCGCTGTCCGTCATTGGCATCTTTCTGAACCGCAAGAACCTGATTGTGCTGCTCATGGCCATTGAACTCATGCTGCTGGCAGTCAACATGAATTTTGTGGCGTTTTCTTATTATTTGAACGATATGGCTGGCCAGGTTTTTGTGTTCTTCATCCTGACCGTTGCTGCGGCCGAGTCCGCTATCGGTCTGGCCATTCTGGTGCTGCTGTTCCGTAACAAGTCCAGCATCAACGTCGACGAACTCAACACGCTTCAGGGTTAATAACAAGATGAGTCAAACCCTTTCCGCATCGACGCTGCTGGCCGTCCCGCTGGCACCTCTGGCTGGCGCGTTGCTGGCCGGTATTCTGGGAACCACGTTTGGTGGCAACTGGATCGGGCGCCGTCTGGCGCACACCCTGACCATTCTGGGTGTGTTTGTGGCGTTCATTCTCTCGGCCATGACGCTGCAAAGCGTCGTCATTGATGGCGCGCGCTTTAACGAAACGCTCTACACCTGGATGACGCTGGGCAGCCTGAAAATGGAAGTCGGCTTCCTGGTCGATGGCCTGACCGCCATGATGATGTGCGTGGTGACCTTTGTCTCGCTGATGGTGCATATCTACACCATAGGCTACATGGAAGAAGACGAGGGCTATAACCGTTTCTTTGCCTATATCTCGCTGTTCACCTTCTCCATGCTGATGCTGGTGATGAGCAACAACATGCTGCAGCTGTTTTTTGGCTGGGAAGCGGTGGGCCTGGTGTCTTATCTGCTGATCGGCTTCTGGTTCAACAAGCCCACAGCGATCTTTGCCAACATGAAGGCTTTCCTGGTCAACCGTGTCGGCGACTTCGGTTTCATTCTGGGCATTGCACTGATTGCCGCCTATGCCGGTACGCTCAACTACGGCGAGGTCTTTGCCAAAGCCGATGAGCTTTCCAGGCTGACGTTTCCCGGTACGGGCTGGATGCTGGTCACCGTGATCTGCATCTGCCTGTTCATTGGCGCCATGGGCAAGTCAGCCCAGTTTCCGCTGCATGTGTGGCTGCCAGACTCGATGGAAGGCCCGACCCCGATCTCGGCGCTGATTCATGCGGCGACCATGGTGACGGCCGGCATTTTCATGGTGGCGCGCATGTCACCGCTGTTTGAACTGAGTGACACCGCGCTGAGCTTCATCATGGTGATCGGTGCCATCACGGCGCTGTTCATGGGCTTTCTGGGCATCATCCAGAACGACATCAAGCGGGTCATTGCCTATTCCACGCTGTCGCAGCTGGGCTACATGACGGTGGCGCTCGGTGCCTCCGCCTATTCCGTCGCTGTGTTTCACCTGATGACGCACGCTTTCTTCAAGGCGCTGCTGTTTCTCGCGGCCGGTTCGGTCATTATCGGCATGCACCACAACCAGGACATCCGCTGGATGGGCGCCGTACGCAAGTACATGCCGATCACCTGGATCACTTTCCTGCTGGGTTCCCTGGCCCTGATTGGCACGCCGCTGTTCTCCGGTTTTTATTCCAAGGACAGCATCATCGAAGCAGTGGCCGAGAGTCATCTCTGGGGCAGTGGCTTCGCGTATTTCGCCGTTCTGGCAGGCGTGTTTGTGACGGCTTTCTATTCGTTTCGCCTGTACTTTCTGGTGTTCCATGGCAAGGAGCGGTTTGACGAGAATCCCGACGCGCATGAGCACGACCCCAGCGAAGAGCCGGATCCCCATCACCACCATGATGAGCACCAGACGCCGCACGAGTCGCCGTGGGTCGTGACCCTGCCACTGGTCTTGCTGGCCATTCCTTCGGTCATCATCGGCTTCATGACGATCGAGCCCATGCTGTTCGGTGATTTCTTCAAGGACGCGATTTTTGTCAATCTGGAGCGGCATCCGGCCATGGAAGAACTGGCCAAGATATTCCATGGTTCTGTTGCCATGGCGCAGCACGGCCTGACGGCCGCGCCTTTCTGGCTTGCTTTGTCGGGCGTTGTACTGGCTTACTACATGTACATGGTCAATCCTGCATTGCCAGCAGCCATCAAGCGCAATCTGAATCCCATTTTCCAGTTGCTCGAAAACAAGTACTACCTGGACTGGTTCAATGAGAACGTGCTGGCCCGTGGCGCACGCGGCCTGGGAACTGTGCTGTGGAAAGTGGGTGACCAGACACTCATTGACGGTGCGCTGGTCAATGGCTCCTGGAAACTGGTGGGCTGGATCTCCGGCATGGTTCGTCGCTTGCAGTCGGGCTATATCTACCACTATGCCTTTGGCATGATCATTGGTGTCTTTGTGTTGATGACGTATTTCGTCTGGCTCAATCGATAACAACAATCTACAAGAAGAAGAAGGAAGAGAAAAAATGGGATTGTTGAGCCTAGCCATCTGGATGCCGATTTTTTTTGGCGTCGGTCTGTTGGCACTGGGTCGGGACGGCCAGGCACGTACCGTGCGCTGGATCGCACTGATTGGTGCTATCGCCAGTTTTCTGGTAACGCTGCCTTTGTACGACGGCTTTCAGCTGGGTACCTCGGCCATGCAGTTCGTCGAGAAGAGCAGCTGGATTCCGCGTTTCAACATCAACTACCACCTGGGCGTTGACGGCATTTCGCTGTGGTTCGTGCTGCTGACGGCCTTTATCAATGTGGTCGTCATCATTGCCAGCTGGGAATCCATCACGACGCGTGTGAATCAGTACATGGCGTCTTTCCTGATCCTGAGCGGCCTGATGATTGGCGTGTTTGCCGCGCTGGACGGCATGCTGTTCTATGTATTTTTCGAAGCCACGCTGATTCCGATGTATTTAATCATCGGCATCTGGGGCGGACCGAACAAGATTTACGCGGCGTTCAAGTTTTTCCTGTACACGCTGCTCGGCTCGCTGCTGATGCTGGTCGCGCTGATCTTCCTGTACAACAAGTCCGGCGGCAGTTTTGACATCCTGGCGTGGCACCAGTTGCCCTTGTCCGGCACTGCGCAGACGCTGCTTTTCTTCTCGTTCTTTGCCGCCTTCGCCGTCAAGGTTCCCATGTTTCCGGTGCACACCTGGCTGCCTGATGTTCACGTTGAAGCACCGACAGGCGGCTCCGCAGTCCTGGCGGCCATCATGCTCAAGCTCGGCGCTTATGGTTTCCTGCGCTTTTCCATGCCGATTACGCCCGATGCTTCCCGTGAATGGGCCTGGCTGATGATTGCCTTTTCGCTGATTGCGGTGATCTACGTGGGCCTGGTGGCGCTGGTGCAGCGGGACATGAAGAAACTGGTGGCTTATTCATCCGTGGCGCACATGGGTTTTGTGACGCTGGGTTTCTTCCTGTTCAATGACCTTGGCGTGTCAGGCGGCATTGTGCAGATGATTGCCCACGGCTTTGTCTCGGCCGCCATGTTCCTGTGCATTGGCGTGCTGTACGACCGCGTGCATTCACGCGAGATTGCAAGCTACGGCGGCGTGGTCAACACCATGCCCAAGTTTGCGGCTTTTGCCCTGCTGTTTGCGATGGCCAATTGCGGCTTGCCCGCTACGGCCGGTTTCGTGGGCGAGTGGATGGTGATCCTGGGCGCCGTCAAAGCCAACTTCTGGATTGGCGCGGCAGCAGCCACGGCCCTGATTTCCGGCGCGGCTTACACGCTCTGGATGTACAAGCGTGTTTATCTCGGCCCTGTGACCAATGATCATGTCAAGGAAATGCCGGACATCAACCCTCGTGAGTTCCTGATGCTGGGTCTTTTGGCCATTGCAACGCTCTATATGGGCATTTATCCAAAGCCGTTTACCGATGTGATGAACCCCTCGGTGGCTGATCTGCTCAAGCATGTCGCGCTTTCGAAACTGAACTAAGCAAACTCAAAGAATTCAGATGATTGACAAACTCAGTTGGATCGCGGTCTATCCCGAACTCATTCTTTTGGTCATGGCCTGCGTGATTGCGCTGGTGGATCTGGGCGTCAAAACGCCTCGCCGCACCTTAACCTATGCGCTGACCTTGCTGACACTTGGCGCCGTAGCGGTCATGGAAGCTTCCTATGCGCTGGGTGCCCAGACCTTCTATGGCTTTGGAAACATGGTGGTCGTCGATCCCATGGGAAGCTGGCTGAAATGCTTTTCCAGCATTGCCATGATGGTCACGATAGTCTATGGCCGGCCTTACGCTGCCGACCGTGACATGCTGCGAGGCGGTGAGTTCTTCACGCTCAGCCTGTTTGCCTTGCTGGGAATGTTTGTGATGATTTCGGGTCACAACTTCCTTGTGCTCTACATGGGGCTGGAGTTGATGGCGCTGTGCAGCTATGCACTGGTGGCCTTGCGCCGTGACGATGCAAAGGCGACTGAAGCGGCGATGAAGTATTTTGTGCTGGGCGCACTGGCTTCGGGCTTTCTGCTGTATGGCCTGTCGATGCTCTATGGCGCCACTGGCTCGCTGAACATCAATGAAGTGTTCAACGCCATTGCCAGCCGGCAGGTCAAACACCAGGTGCTGGTGTTCGGCCTGGTGTTCATTGTGGCGGGCCTGGCCTTCAAGTTGGGCGCGGTGCCTTTTCACATGTGGCTGCCTGACGTTTACCAGGGCGCGCCTACGGCCGTAACCTTGGTTATTGCTGGCGCCCCGCAGCTCGCTGCATTTGCCATGACCATTCGCCTGCTCGTCGAAGGCCTGTTGCCTCTGGCGATTGACTGGCAGCAGATGCTGGCTTTGATGGCGATTGGTTCGCTGCTGATTGGTAACCTGGCAGCCGTCGCGCAGACCAACCTCAAGCGCATGCTGGCATTCTCGACAATCTCGCAAATGGGTTTTCTGCTGCTCGGCTTGCTGGCCGGTGTGGTCAATGGCAACCAGCTCAATACCGAGTCAGCCTATGGCGCGGCGATGTTCTATGCCCTGACTTATGTGCTGACCACGCTGGCGGCGTTTGGCATCATCCTGCTGCTGGCCCGTGCTGGCCATGAATCTGAAGAAATCACCGACCTCTCCGGCCTCAACCAGCGCAGCCCCCTGTATGCCGGTGTCATGGCGATGAGCATGTTCTCGCTGGCCGGCTTGCCGCCGCTGGTGGGTTTTTATGCCAAGCTGGGCGTGTTGCAGGCGCTTATTTCATCGGGTCAACCCAGCTACCTGGTGCTGTCCGTTTTTGCCGTCTTCATGTCATTGATCGGCGCCTTTTATTACCTGCGAGTGATCAAGGTGATGTACTTTGATGCACCCCATAGTCACAATGCGCAACCGATTTCAGCACCGGCTGATGCGCGGATTGTGCTGGCTATCAACGGTGCGCTTCTGCTGGCACTGGGTATTGCACCCGGCAGCTTGATGGCGCTGTGCGCCCAGTCAATCAACAGCATTGTCAACTCCCTGGGAGTTTGAATTTGAGCCAGACTGCATCGGTATGGCTGGTCGTGATGCTGGCCTTGATGATGGCCAATATGCCGTTTGTCAGCAACCGTCTTTTTGCCGTCTACGCCCTCAAGTCACCCAAGAACTTGGCGCTGCGGCTGGCTGAAATGCTTGTCTGGTATTTGCTGGTCGGTGGCCTGGGCTTGTACCTTGAGCAGCGCAACGGCCAGATCGCACCGCAAGGCTGGGAGTTTTATGCGATCACGGGCACGCTTTTTTTGACATTTGCATTTCCCGGTTTCACCTACCGTTATCTCTTTAAGCACCGCTCATGAATCCAATGCCCGGGCATGACGAGAAAAGTGGCAACAGCGATGCGCATCTGGTGGAGACGCAGGTCAGCTCAGAGCCCATCCTCAAGGGACATTTTCTCCAGGCCTTCCGCGACACAGTCAGTCTGCCCGATGGCAAGCACACCAGCCGCGAATACGTGGTTCATCCCGGCGCCGTGATGATCGTGGCGCTGCTTGATGATGGCCGGGTGGTGCTGGAGCGCCAGTACCGTTATCCGGTGGGGGCTGTCATGATCGAGTTTCCAGCGGGCAAGCTGGACGCTGGCGAGTCATCGCTGGCCTGCGCACAGCGCGAACTCCAGGAAGAAACCGGCTACACCGCACGCGAGTGGGCCCGTGCCGGCGTGCTGCATCCGGTCATTTCCTACTCCACGGAATTCATCGATATCTGGTTTGCACGCGGCTTGAGCCTTGGCGAGCGCAGGCTCGACGCCGGCGAGTTTCTGGATGTCTTCACCGCCACGCCAGATGAGTTGTTGAGCTGGTGCGGCAACGGCCAGGTGACCGACGCCAAGACGCTCACGGGCATGTTGTGGCTGCAAAACCTGTTGTCGGGCGCATGGTCATTGGCGTGGCAGCCCGCAGGGCTGTAACGCTCTTGCCCTACTCGGCCCATGAAAGTCCTGAACCTCCGGTGTTCGCGTCAGCATTCGTTTGAAGGCTGGTTTGGGTCCGAGGACGATTTCCAGAGTCAGTTCAAGCGTGGGCTGATTGAGTGCCCGATGTGCGCCGACAGTGCAATTCAAAAAATGCCTGCTGCGCCACGGCTCAATTTTGGCGGGCACCAGGCCCGTGACACCGATTCGTCAAGCCAGAGTCAGACCACGGTATCAACCGCTGTTGCGCCCTTGAGTAGCGCTCCGCTTGAGTTGGGCAGGACGGACGGCATAAACCCTGCTGAACAGGCCACTTTTCTGAGCGCCTTGCGCCAGCTTGTCGCGAATACCGAAGACGTCGGTCAGCGATTCGCCGACGAAGCACGCCGCATGCACTATGGTGAAGCTGAAGCCCGCAGCATTCGCGGTCAGGCCAGTGCGCGCGAAGCGGTGGACTTGCTGGAGGAGGGCATTGAAGTCATGCCGCTGCCCATGCTCCCGGCCCTCAAGGAAACCCTGCAGTAAAAACAAAGCGGGCAGGGCAGCGTGTCCTTCTTTTGGCTAAGCGGAGGCCGGCCCCGTTCAGGGATACAGCCCGCGCAACTCGCGCGTATGAAGAATGCGCTGGCAGGCCACGATAAAGGTTGCGGTACGCAGGCTGACTTTCTTTTCCTGCGCCACTTGCCAGACGCCGGCAAAAGCCGTTTTCATGATTTTCACCAGGCGCGCGTTGATTTCTTCCTCGTCCCAGAAAAAGCTGGAGAAATCCTGCACCCATTCAAAGTAGCTGACGGTCACGCCGCCGGCGTTGGCAATCACGTCGGGCACCACCAGGACGTTGCGCTCCTGCAGGATGTCGTCGGCCGCCGGCGTGGTCGGTCCATTGGCGCCTTCAATGATCATGCGTGCCTTGATGCGGCCCGCATTGGCGGCGGTGATCTGCTGCTCCAGCGCTGCCGGAATAAGGATGTCGCAATCCACATCCCAGAACTGCTCATCGGCAAGGACTTCGGCATCGGCAAAGCCGGCCACGCTGCCGGTGTCAGCCACATGCTGGAGCAGGGCCGGCACATCGAGTCCGGCTTCCCTGATGATCGTGCCGCCATGGTCCTGCACTGCGATGATGCGTGCGCCGGTTTCAGCAAAAAGCTTGCCTGCGACGCCTCCCACATTGCCGAAGCCCTGGATTGCAACCCGGGAGGTCGCAATGTCCAGTCCAATGTGTCTGGCAGCTTCCACCCCTACGGTGTACACGCCGCGTCCGGTGGCCTCGCGCCGGCCCAGCGAGCCGCCCAGATCAACGGGCTTGCCCGTCACCACGCCCGTCGCGGTGGAGCCCGTGTTCATGGAGTAGGTGTCCATCATCCAGGCCATGATCTGCTCGTTAGTGTTCACATCGGGCGCCGGAATGTCCTTGTTGGGGCCGATGATGATGCCGATTTCGCTGGTGTAGCGACGCGTCATGCGCTCTAACTCGCCATGTGAAAGCTTTTTGGGGTCGACCCGGATACCGCCTTTTGCGCCACCGTAAGGCACGTTCACCGCAGCATTTTTTACCGACATCCAGGCCGACAGCGCCATGACTTCCGACAGCGTGACATCCTGGTGAAATCGCACGCCGCCCTTGCCGGGGCCGCGCGAAACGTTGTGCTGCACGCGATAGCCTTCAAAATGCGCCACCGTGCCGTCGTCCATGTGAATCGGCACATCGACGATCAAAATGCGCTTGGGGCGCTTGAGGGTTTCGGCCCAGCGCGCCAGATTGCCCAGGTGCGGAATGACGCGATCAACCTGCTGCAGATAGTTGCCCCAGGGACCGAGATTGTCAGCCTGCAGATAAGACGGAACTGAAGAGGCCGGTGCGATGGGGCTTTCGCCTTCGGCGGTTGTTGGTGACATGAATGTTCCTTGTGAAAAACAGATGAGGTGACGCAGCTTAAAGCCGGCACGCTCAACTGTCCAAGGCATTGTTTATCGACAACTATGCGTATTTTGCATAGTTATGATTCTCGTCATGTCGGCGATTCCATCGCGGTATCCCGCTCGCTGGCTGCCGTCTTCAGGCGTTGAACTGCAGCGCCGCCAGTCGCGCATAAATGCCGCCCCTGCTGACAAGTTCCGCGTGCGTGCCTTGTTCCACCAGCCGGCCATGATCCAGCACCAGGATGCGGTCGGCTTGCTGCACTGTGGCCAGGCGGTGCGCAATCACCAGCGTCGTGCGGTCCTTCATGGCGGATTCCAGCGCGGCCTGCACCATGCGTTCGCTTTCGGCGTCCAGCGCACTGGTGGCTTCATCGAGCAGCAGCAGCGGTGAGTTTTTGAGCATGGCCCGCGCAATGGCGATGCGCTGGCGCTGCCCGCCGGAAAGCCGCACTCCGCGTTCGCCCAGAAAGGTGTCGTAGCCTTCGGGCAGCGCGGTGATGAATTCATGCGCGAACGCTGCCTGGGCGGCCGCCTTGACCTCCTCATCGCTGGCATCGGGCTTGCCGTAGCGGATGTTTTCGAGCGCGCTGGTCGAGAAAATCATTGCGTCCTGTGGCACCAGCCCGATACGCCCGCGCAGGTCCAGCAGCGACATGTCGGCCGTCCGAACGCCGTCGAGTTCAATCCGGCCCGAACGGGGGTCGTAAAAACGCAGCAGCAGCTGGAACACCGTGGTCTTGCCCGCGCCGCTCGGCCCGACGATGGCGACGGTTTCGCCAGGCGCCACGCTCAAGGTGAAATCGGTCAGGGCGGGCTGCGTCGGGCGGGATGGGTAGTGAAACGTCACTGCTTTGAATTTGATAGCGCTTCCCGCCCGTGGAACCTGCACTGGAGCCGGATTTGAGGGTGAAACAATGGGTGAGCGGCTTTCCAGCAGTTCCATCAGCCGCTCGGTGGCGCCAGCCGCGCGCAGCAGGTCGCCATAGACTTCGCCGAGCACGGCCGCCGCGCTGGCCAGGATGATGACGTAAACCACGGTCTGGCCCAGATGGCCTGCAGTGACATCGCCGCGCATCACCGCCTGCGTGCCCTGGTACAGGCCCCACAGCAACGCCGCCGAGGTGGCAATGATGATGAAGGCCACCAGCACCGAGCGCGCCTTGGTGCGGCGTATCGCGGTGACGAAGGCAGCGGTCGTTGACTGGTCAAAACGCGCGGCTTCCCGCGCTTCGGCGGTGTAGCTCTGCACCACCGGAATCGCATTGAGCACCTCGGCGGCGATGGCGCTGGAGTCGGCCACCCGGTCCTGGCTGGCGCGCGAGAGCTTGCGCACACGGCGGCCGAACCACACCGAGGGCGCAACGATCAGCACCAGCACGCCCAGCACCTGCACCATCAGATAGGGGTTGGTGACCACCAGCATGCCGAGCGCGCCAACGCCCATGACGGCATTGCGCAAGCCCATGCTGAGCGAGGAGCCGACCACCGTCTGAACCAGCGTGGTGTCGCCGGTCAGACGCGACAGCACTTCACCGGTTTGCGTGGTTTCAAAAAACTCCGGGCTTTGCCGCACCACATGCGAATACACCGCGTTGCGCAGGTCGGCCGTGACCCGCTCACCCAGCCAGCTCACCGTGTAAAACCGGCCGGCTGAAAAAAGCCCGAGTGCGGCAGCGACGCCAAACAGTTCGAAAAAGTGCGTGCGCAGCGCCATCAGCCGCTCGCCCTGGTCGGCAGCGCCCATGCCGCCGTCAATCAGGCTGCGCAGCGCCAGCGGAAACACCAGCGTGGCCACGGCAGCCAGCAGCAGGAAAAGCACCGCCAGCGCAATCCTGCCGCGGTAGGGGCGCAGAAAAGGAAGCAGGCCCGACAGGGAGCGGGGCGATCCCCTGGCGGGAGTCGAACTCGAATTCGAAGAAGCGGAGGAGGTAGCCATGTTGGCGATTTTAGCTTTAAAGCTTGCTAGCGCAAAGACAGGCTTGACAATGATTGCTTAGACAAGTATTATCCATGCCATGGCTTCAAACAGCAATTCCAATCCTTTAATCGACGCGCTCTCATGCCAGCTGGCTGATTTTTATCAGGCGGAGGGCTACACCCCCCAGGACAGCATCGGCTACCTGATGCGCCGCATCATTACGCTGCTGGCGCAGGGCGTGGAGCGCGAACTGGAGCCCGCCGGCCTGACCAATGCGCAGTGGGTGCCACTGCTCATGCTCTATAGGGGGAGCGGCTCGACGGCGGCCGAGTTGGCGCGCCAGTGCGAACTGGACGCCGGCTCGATGACGCGCTTGCTGGACCGCCTGGAAGCCAAGCAGTTGTGCCGCCGCATTCGCTCCTCGGATGACAGGCGCGTGGTCAATCTGGAACTGACCGATGCCGGGCGCGTCGCCGCCAGGGAAATTCCCGGCGTTCTCTGTGGCGTGCAAAACGCGCTGCTGGCCGGTTTCTCGGTCGAGGAATGGCAGACCCTCAAGAGCTATTTGCGCCGCATGCTGGATACGGCGCAAACCTTGCAAGTTTCGGCAGAAAAAGATGACAAATAAAAATAACGCGCAGTCCCCCGCAGGCATTGCACAGGCCTCAAGCGGATTGGCACTCGTGCCCGCGCAGTCCGCCATGCCGGTGTGGCGTGCCTCGTTTCGCATGGCCCTGGTATCGGCCGCCGGTCTGGTGGCTGCGGGCCTGATCGCTGGCGGCCTCACCGGTTGCGCCGACATGTCCGGCATTGCGCCGCAGGCCGGCTTGCGCGATGCGCTCTCGCTGGGCTTGACGGCGGCACCGGCTGAAGCGACGGCGGACAGCGCCGTTGTGTCCGAATGGTGGCGCGATTTTGGTGATGAAACGCTCAACGCCCTGGTGGCCAAAGCCCTTGAAGCCAACCCCAGCCTCAAACTGGCACAGGCACGGCTGGCGCGCGCGCAAGCCGTGACGGAAGTGGCGAATGCAGCAGCCTTGCCGCAACTCAATGGCCAGCTGGACCTGACGCGCCAGCGCTACACCGCCAACGGGCCGGTGCCTGCACCGCTGGCCGGCTCCATCCGCGAAAGCGGAACGGCCCAGCTCAGCGCGAGCTGGGAACTGGACTTCTTTGGCAAAAACCGCGCTGCGCTGGATGCCGCGCTGGGCAGCGTGCATGCCGCCCAGGCCGATGCCGAGGCCGCCCGGGTGCTGCTGGCCAGCCAGGTGGCGCGCACTTATTTCCAGCTGGTGCGATGGAACGAACAGGCGGCCGTGGCGCGCCGTACGCTGGCCCAGCGCGAAGAAACCCTGAAACTGGTCAGGGACCGCGTTGATGCCGGTCTGGATACAAGGCTGGAGCTGCGCCAGAGCGAAGGCGGCCTGCCCGAGGCACGCTTGCAGCTGGAAACCGTTCAGGAGCAGATGGCGCTGACGCGCAATGCGCTCAATGCCTTGACTGGACAGGAAAATAGTGCTTTGGCGATTGTTCCATCAGCACAGAAAGCGATTAAAAAAACAGCCGTCGCCCCGGTAATTCCCGCTGACCTGCTGGGCCGCCGTGCGGATATTGCCGCTGCGCGCTGGCGTGTCGAAGCCGCATCGAAGGACGTGGCCAATGCTAGGACGCAGTTCTATCCCAACATCAACCTGGTCGCTTTTGCAGGTTTTTCCAGCATCGGGCTCGGCCGTTTGCTGGATTCGGGCAGCCAGCAGTGGGGCGTGGGCCCGGCCTTGCGGCTGCCGATTTTTGATGCAGGACGGCTGCGCGCCAACCTGCGCGGCAAGACCGCCGACCTCGACGCGGCGGTGGAGAGCTACAACGCTGCGGTGATTGACGCGGTGCGCGATGTGGCCGACCAGGTAGCGTCCTCGCAAGCCATTGGCCGCCAGCAGGCCGAGCAGCGTGCGGCGCAGGACGCAGCCGAAGGCGCTTATGACATTGCCGTGCAGCGCTACAAGGCGGGACTGGGCAATTACCTCAATGTGCTGACCGCCGAAACCAGCGTGCTGGCCCAGCGCCGGCTGGCCGTCGATCTGGCCGGCCGTGCCCTGGAGACGCAGGTGGCGCTGATGCGCGCACTCGGCGGCGGCTACACGGCAACGTCCAGCCTGGTCACCAATTAGCTATAAAAATAATAGCATATTGCGCCCGCTGTTATTGGGCTAGAAAACTATTTCATTGAAAATACCATGAACACTCCGCAATCCTCCAATTCCGCAGCCACTGCTGTTGCCGTCACGCCAGCGCCCGCAGGCAACCCTACGCGCAAGAAAGCGTTGACGGCGCTGGCCAGCGTCGTCGTCGTGGCCGCTCTCGGCTGGGCGGCTTACGAATACCTGGTGGCCAGCCATTACGAATCGACCGACAACGCCTACGTGCAGGGCAATGTGATCCAGATCACGCCGCAGATTGGCGGCACCGTCATGGCCATCATGGCCGACGACACCGATTTTGTGAAAGCCGGACAGCCGCTGGTGCAGCTTGACCCGGCCGATGGCAAAGTGGCGCTCGACCAGGCTGAAGCCGCGCTGGCTCAGGCGGTGCGCCAGGTGCGCACGCTGTATGCCAACAACGGCACCTTGAGCGCCCAGATTGCGCTGCGCGATGCCGATGTGGTGAAAGCCCAAGGCGACATTGCGCGCGCCGCCGACGATCTGAACCGCCGCCAGTCGCTCAGCGGCAACGGCGCGGTGTCGAAAGAAGAACTCAATCATGCGCAGACGCAGCTGGCCAATGCCAGGAGCGTGCTGGCCGCAGCCCGGGCCGGCGTGGTGGCCGCGCGTGAGCAGCTCGGCAGCAACCAGGCGCTGACCGAAGGAACCAGCATCGAGCAGCACCCCAGCGTGCAGGTCGCCGCGGCCAAAGTGCGCGAGGCTTTCCTGGCCACGCAACGCGCCACGTTGACGGCGCCGGTCGATGGTTATGTCGCCAAGCGCACGGTGCAGCTCGGCCAGCGGGTGGCTGCCGGCACGCCCACGATGGCGATCATTGCGCTGAACCAGGTCTGGGTCGATGCCAATTTCAAGGAAGTGCAGTTGCGCAATATCCGCATCGGCCAGCCGGTGGCCCTGTTGGCTGACCTGTATGGCAAGAAGGTCGAATACAGGGGCAGCGTCGCCGGCCTGGGCGTCGGAACCGGTGCCGCCTTCGCGCTGTTGCCGGCGCAGAACGCCACCGGCAACTGGATCAAGGTGGTGCAGCGCGTGCCGGTGCGCATCGCGCTCGACGCCGAGCAGCTCAAGGCCAATCCGCTGCGGGTCGGGCTGTCGATGGACGCCGAAATCGACGTCAGCGACAAGAGCGGCAAGATGCTGGCCGACGCGCCGCGCGCCAATGCGCTGTCGCAGACGCAGGTCTACAGCACGCTCGACCACGGCGCCGATGCCGAGGTCGATCGCATCATCGCGGCCAACCTCGGGCGCGGTGCGGTGATGGGCGCTTCAACCTCGTCGCGCCGCGGCACGGCGCCGGCTTCCGCCACGTCGCCGGCGGCGCCCGGCGCAGGGCATTCGCCGACTTCGCACGACGCCATGGCATCGCCCGCCATGCTGCGCGGCAAGCCGATCTGATCGCGCGGCGCACGCAGCAGCAGCATGGCCGCATTCACCGTCAACGAGGCGCCGCCGGCGCCGCTGGAAGGCTCTGCGCGCGTCTGGGGCACGATCGCCCTGTCGGCCGCGACTTTCATGAACGTGCTCGACACGTCGATCGCCAACGTCTCGTTGCCGGCGATCGCGGGCGACCTGGGCGTCAGCGCGACGCAGGGCACCTGGGTCATCACCAGCTTCGCGGTCGCCAATGCGATCGCGGTGCCGCTCACCGGCTTCCTGACGCAGCGCTTCGGCCAGGTGCGCCTGTTCATGACCAGCGTGCTGCTGTTCATCATGGCCTCGTGGCTGTGCGGGCTGGCGCCCAACATGACGACGCTGATCGCCTTCCGGGCGCTGCAGGGCTTCGTCGCCGGTCCGATGATTCCGCTGTCGCAGACGCTGCTGCTGGCGAGCTATCCGCGGGTCCTGGCCGGCTTGGCGATGGCCATGTGGGCCATGACCACGCTGGTCGCGCCGGTCATGGGGCCGCTGCTCGGCGGCTGGATCACCGACAACATCTCGTGGCCGTGGATCTTCTACATCAACATCCCGGTCGGGTTGATGGCGGCCGGCATCACCTGGGCGATCTACCACAAGCGTGAGAGCAAGACGCGCAAGGTGCCGATCGATGCGGTCGGGCTGGCGCTGCTGGTGCTGTGGGTCGGCTCGCTGCAGCTCATGCTCGACAAGGGCAAGGAGCTCGACTGGTTCCACTCGTGGCAGATCATCGCGATGGCGGTGGTTGCCGTGGTCGGCCTGGCGTTCTTCCTGATCTGGGAACTGACCGAAGAGCATCCGGTAGTCGACTTGTCCTTGTTCAAGCGGCGCAACTTCTGGGCGGGTGCCCTGGCGACGGCGGTGGGCTACGGCCTGTTCTTCGGCAACGTGGTCAT
>JBDSZF010000163.1:0-4645 GCA_039925285.1 Polaromonas sp. | reverse complement strand
TAGCGACGCCCTTTGACGTATGGGCCTTGTTGTCTGCCCGTCGTCCCGTGGCTTGGGCTGCTGCTGCTACGCTGACCTTGCTGACAGCGTATGCCTGCCTGACGACTTTTTCCCGTGGGGTCTATCTTGCAGTGGCTGGCTCATTGGTGCTCCTGGGCCTGTTGCTGTGGGCGCAAAAGTCTGGTTTCAATACGCGTGAATTTTTTGCTCGCGTCTGGCGATCGCACAGGCCCGAGGGCTGGCGTGCGAAGGCCGGCCTGCTGCTGGTGCTGGCGCTTGCGACCGAAGTGGCTGCGGTACTGGGTGGAGGATCCTTCATGGCTGAACGCCTGGCCAGCACCGACCGTGACGCGGGAAGCCGTTTTGAGCATTGGCAGCATGGTATTGATTTGCTGGACGGCCCCGCTGACTGGCTGCTGGGCAAGGGACTTGGTCGTATGCCGGCCAACTATGCGAGTCAGGTTCCGCGCGGTGAATTTTCGGGCGATGTGAGGGCGGGTGAGGAGCGGTTGCCGGGCGGGCTTGTCAATGGTTTTGTGACCGTGCGGGGCCCTGACACCCTGCAAACCCTGGGCGGTCAATATGCCTTGACGCAGCGTGTGAGCATGGACTTCACAGGGCAGAACCGCGTCAGTCTGGATGTTCGGGTGCAGAAGAAAACCGATGTCTACCTGGAACTGTGTGAAAGACATTTGCTGTATGACAGACGTTGCCAGACTGCATTCGTTCGGGTCTTGCCGGGAAAGACCGAATGGCAGACGCTGACGGTGCCGCTTCGAGGTCCGCTTCTGTCAGCAGGGGCTTGGTATGCGCCACGCCTGGGCATGTTTACGGTGTCGGTCGGTAACGCCGGAGGGGTCGCGGATTTCGACCTTATTCGGCTGATCGGGCCGCATCGGGAGGAGTTGCTTGAGAACGGCGAATTCTCCAGGGGGCTGGCGCACTGGTTCCCCGCCGCGCAGTCCTATTTTGTGCCCTGGCATATGGACAACCTGTTTCTTGAAGTACTGGTTGAGCGGGGGCTGGCTGGTTTGCTGCTGCTGGTCGCGCTCATGGCCTATGCCCTTTGGCATCTGGTGATCGGCCGTGCCCGGTCGCTGCCATTGTCCCCCTACCTGGCGGCTTCATTGTGTGCGGCACTGTTGGTGGGTCTGGTCAGCAGCATCATGGATGTGCCCAGAGTGGCTTTTCTGTTTTATCTGTTGACTCTGTATTCCTTGCAAACAACGCAAGAGCTGGAAAAAACTTTGAAGCATTTGTAATGGTGTGTTAGCAGCGCCGATTCAGTTTTGACGCACTGTGCCCATCCAATAGGGGCCCAAGTCGGTAGCGGACTCCCCAGGAGCGCGGCTCCAAACGGCTCGGCCGGTGCTTGGCAGGTGGGTTACCCACAGCCAGGACAGCAGTGTGACAGGCGCGCGCAAAGCAAGGATACTGGGCGTCATGGGCTTGCGCTTTTCACTTCTCTTGCCGGTGTTGATTGCGACATTCTGTGCTGCTGCAGTGGCGGCACAGGAGCAAGGCTCCGCGCCAGACGGGGCCGCTGACAGCAGCCCGGTTTCCAGGCTGCGCCTGGAGGCCATTGCCTACGAGCATGGCGAGGGTGTGCCGCGTAACCCGGTGCTTGCCGCCACCCTGTACTGCAAAGGGGCACGTTTGGGCGACGCGCAGGCCCAATACAACCTGGGATGGATGTACGCCAACGGGCGCGGGGTGGAACGCAGCGACCGGATTGCGGCTTTCTTTTTTCATGCGGCCGCCGAGCAGGGCGTTGAAGCCGCCCAGCGCATGTTGAAGGTGGTGGGCGCTCCCGACGGTCAGGTTCCTGACTGCATGCGCGATCCTGCAGCGTCACCGACTGCAGCCCGTCCCATTGGGGCGGCACTGCCAAGCGTGGATTATCGGGCGATTGCCCCGCGTAAAATTTTTGATCTGGTGATGAAAATGGCGCCCGAGTACCAGGTGCAGCCGCAACTGGCGCTGGCAATTATTGCCGCCGAATCCAACTTCAACAGCCTGGCGCTGTCACCCAAAAACGCCCAGGGGCTGATGCAACTCATCCCGCAGACAAGCGCACGATTCAATGTGAAAAATCCCTATGATCCGGTCCAGAATATCCGGGGTGGCCTGAGCTATCTGCGCTGGTTGCTGGCCTATTTTCAGGGCGATGTGGCGCTGGTGGCTGCTGCCTACAACGCGGGCGAAGGCAAGGTCGAGCGTTACCGGGGTGTTCCGCCTTATCTGGAAACCCGGGCCTATGTGCAGCGCATACTCAAGTCCGTCGGCACTTCGGCCCACCCGTTTGACGAAACCGTGGCCAGGCCTTCCCCCTCCTTGCGCCTGATCCGCTTGTCCTTGCGGTTGAAGTGAGCGCCTGGTCAGACTTGTGCAGAACGACAAGCCTTGAGGGCGTTAGAGCAGAATCGCCCTGACTGGCAACAGCCCGCACTCCCCATGTACCTCGCATTTGTTTCCTTGAAGTTCTTGCTGGTCAGGGTGATTCCGCTCTAGCGGTAGTGCGGTATGCGTTTTTGCAAAAACGCCTCAATGCCCTCGCCGCCATTGGCGTGATGCAGGTTGCGCACAAAGTGGTTGCGTTCGCTGTCCAGCTGCTGGCTCATGGTGTTGGCCGGCGCGTCGTTGATGAGTTCCTTGATGCTGGCCAGCACATTGGGCGCGCGCGCATTGAGTCTGGCAGCCAGTACCAGGGCTTCGTTGAGCGCACTTCCTGCAGCGGTGACCCGGTTGACCAGGCCCAAGGCATGCAGCCGATCGGCGCTGATGCGCTCTGCGCCCATGAGCAATTCGCTGGCCAGTGCGCGGGGCAGGGCGCGCGCCAGGCTCCAGCTGCCGCCGCCATCGGGTGACAGCGCCACGGTGCTGTAAGACATCACAAACACGGTGTTGTCGGCTGCCACGATGAAGTCACAGGCCAGCGCCAGCGATAAACCGGTCCCGGCGGCGGCGCCTTCGACAGCGGCAATCACGGGTTTGGGGTAAGTGCGGATGGCCTCAATCCAGTTGTGCAGCGCTTCAATGCTCTGCGCCTGGACTTCAGGCGACTCGCGCCGGTTGGCCTGCAGCCGCTGCAGGTTGCCGCCAGCGCAAAACACGGAACCTTCACCGGTCATCACCACGCTGCGGATTTCCGGGTTGTTTTCGGCGGCGTTGAGGGCCTCGATGCCTGCGGCATACATATCGGGCCCGGGCGCATTTCTGTGCTCAGGGTTGCTCAGCGTCAGGATGAGGGTGTGGCCTTCGCTGGTGCTTTTCAGGGCGCCGGACATGTCAGCTTTCCTCGTGCATCAGGCTCAGGCCAATCGCGCCCCGGCGGCGCAGCCACGGAGAAGGGCGGTAGCGCTGGTCGCCATAGACCGTTTGCATGTTGAAGAGCACTTCCAGCACATTGGTCGGACCATAGCGGTCGCCCATGGCCAGTGGGCCCATCGGGTAACCGAGGCCCAGCGTGACGGCGGTTTCCAGGTCTTTGGGGCTGCAAATGCCTTGCTGGCAGATGTCGCTGGCAATGTTGACGATGGTGGCGACGACGCGCTGCGTGACAAATCCGCCGCTGTCGCGGATCACGCTGACCGCCTTGCCGTCGCGCGCAAACAGCGCATGGGCCGCATCGCGCATGTCGCTGCGCGTGGCCGGGTTGGTCGCCAGAACGCGGCGCCTGGTGGTGGCGTCATCCATCATCATGTCGATGCCGATGGTGCGCGCCGGGTCCAGCCGCTCCACCACGGCAACCGTTGTGATGTCAAAGCCCAGCGGCGCGACCAGCGTCAACGCCTGGGGTGATGGCGACTGTCCGGTTTCGATCTGGGCGCCGAGGTTTTGGAGCAGCTGCAGCAGCTCTGAACGCCGTGCCGCGCGGGGCGACACCCAGACGGGCGGCATTTCAGCGACATCTGGAACGGGCGCTTCGGCAGGAATTTGGGGCGCACCGCCTTCATAGCGGTAAAAGCCTTCGCTGGTTTTGCGGCCCAGCACGCCGCCTGCCAGCCGCTGCGCGGTAATGACGCTCGGGCGGTAGCGGTCTTCTTCGTAATACTGGTGGTAAATAGATTCCATGACCGGATGCGAAACGTCGAGGCCGGTCAGGTCCATCAATTCGAACGGGCCGAGCTTGAAGCCTGCCTGGTCGCGCAAAATCCGGTCGATGGTGGCGAAATCTGCAATGCCTTCGCTGACGATGCGCAGCGCTTCGGTGCCGTAGCCTCGCCCCGCATGGTTGACGATGAAGCCGGGCGTGTCCTGGGCCTGCACCGGTGTGTGGCCGATTTCGCGGGCGTACTGGCTCAGGCCGCTGCAGACGTCGGCACTGGTCTTCAGGCCGGCGATGACTTCCACCACTTTCATCAGCGCAACCGGGTTGAAAAAGTGATAGCCCGCAAAGCGTTCGGGGTGCTTGAGCGCTGCGGCAATCGCCGTGACCGACAGCGACGAGGTATTGCTCGCCAGCACGGTCCGGGCCGGCACGATGGTTTCAAGTTCGGCAAACAGTGTCTTCTTGACGTCCAGCCGCTCGACAATGGCTTCAACCACCAGATCGCAGTCAGACAGATCGGCCAGTGCGCCGGCTACCCGCAGCCGGGCCTTGTGAGCACTTGCCACAGCTGCGGCAATGCGGCCTTTTTCTGCC
>JBDSZF010000162.1:0-5051 GCA_039925285.1 Polaromonas sp. | reverse complement strand
CTGCTAGGGCACGGATTGAATCGCGACCAGCTGGCAACCCGCAAAAAAATCCTGAGGTTGCAGCACCGCGGCAGCATCGCGCGCCAGCGCTTCGGTGGCAAACAGCGCCACCATGCGTGAACGCTCCCAGCCAGCCTTGGGCGGAGGCATGCCGGGCTCGCCAAACAAGGCCTGCTCGGCAGGCGTGTGGGCGTCGGCGTCTTCCACCGAGACACTGAGCGCATCCAGCGCATCCAGCGCGTCGCTGAGGATTTCCACCTCATGCACGGGCGCCAGCAAAATCAGTTCAAACAGGCTCATAAGTTCAGTCCGCGCTTAGCGTTCACGCTTTGACAACCACTCTTCAAGGTAGTGGATGTTGGTGCCGCCGCTCATGAACTTGGCGTCCACCATGAGTTCGCGGTGCAGCGCAATATTGGTGTTGATGCCCTCGACCACGGTCTCGCCCAAGGCCGCACTCATGCGCGCCAGCGCCTGCTCGCGCGTGTCGGCATGAACAATGATCTTGCCGATCATCGAGTCGTAATTGGGCGGTACAAAATAGTTGGCATAAATATGCGAATCCACCCGCACGCCCGGGCCGCCCGGCGGGTGCCAGGTGGTGATGCGTCCTGGCGAAGGCGTGAATTTGTACGGGTCTTCGGCGTTGATGCGGCACTCGATCGAATGCCCCTTGATCTGGATGTCACGCTGGGTAAAGGGCAGGCGCAGGCCCGCCGCCACCATGATCTGCGTTTTCACGATATCGACGCCGGTAATCCACTCGGTCACCGGATGCTCGACCTGGACGCGGGTGTTCATCTCGATGAAGTAAAACTCGCCGTCTTCATAGAGAAACTCAAAAGTGCCCGCACCGCGGTAGCCGAATTTCTTGACCGCCGTCACGCAGCGTGCGCCTATGCGTTCTATCAGCTTGCGTGGAATCCCCGGCGCCGGTCCTTCTTCAATGACTTTCTGGTGACGGCGCTGCATCGAGCAGTCGCGCTCGCCGAGCCAGACCGCATTTTTATACTGGTCGGCCAGAATCTGGATTTCAATATGCCGGGGGTTCTGCAGGAATTTCTCCATATAGACCTCCGGGTTGCCAAAGGCAGCGCCGGCTTCGGCTTTGGTGGTCTGCACCGCGTTGAGCAGGGCGGCCTCGGTATGCACGACGCGCATGCCGCGTCCGCCGCCGCCGCCAGCGGCCTTGATGATGACCGGGTAGCCAATCTGTTTGGCAACGCGCTTGATGAAGGCCGGATCAGCCGGCAATGCGCCCTCGGAGCCCGGCACGCAGGGCACGCCCGCCTTGAGCATGGTCTGCTTGGCCGACACCTTGTCGCCCATGAGGCGGATCGACTCGGGCGTGGGACCGATTAACTTGAAGCCGCTTTTTTCGACCCGTTCGGCAAAATCGGCGTTCTCGCTCAGGAAACCATAGCCAGGGTGAATCGCTTCGGCGTCGGTCACCTCGGCGGCCGCAATAATGGCCGGCATGTTGAGGTAACTCAGCGACGAAGGCGCCGGTCCGATGCAGACGGCTTCGTCCGCCAGCTTGATATATTTGGCCTCGCGGTCGGCTTCGGAATACACCATCACGGCCTTCACGCCGAGTTCGCGGCAGGCCCGCTGTATCCGCAGGGCGATCTCGCCGCGGTTGGCAATCAGTATTTTTTTAAACATGCGTCGAAGTACCTGGTCTGGCCGATGGGGCCGGTCATCTGACCGGTCTGGCAAATAAGAGAGTCAGGCGCCTTACTCAATCATAAAGAGAGGCTGGCCGTATTCCACGGCCTGGCCGTTTTCGGAAAGAATTCTGGTCACGGTGCCGGACTTGTCGGCTTCGATCTCATTGAGGATCTTCATGGCTTCGATGATGCAGACGGTGTCGCCTTCCTTGACCACGCTGCCGATTTCGACAAACGCGCTGGAGCCGGGACTCGATGAGCGGTAAAAAGTGCCGACCATCGGCGACTTGACAGCATGGCCGGCCGGTTCAGCGGCGGGCGCTTCAGGCGCGACCACCGGTGTGGTGGCCATCATCGTCGCCTGCGTCTGCGCCGGCATCATGGTCATGCCAGGCTGCTGCATCATCATGGGAACCCCACTGGACTTGACAATGCGAACCTTGCCTTCCGCCTCGGTAATCTCAAGTTCAGACACATTGGACTCTGAAACAAGGTCGATCAGGGTTTTGAGTTTTCTTAGATCCATAGATTCTTTCCAACGGAGGTGGATGCTGGCGTGCGATTTTCGGACGCACAGTTTGAACGAAGAGGAAAATGGCACGCTTGGCCGATCTTCCCTCTTTCTTCGCTTACTTTCTGTTATTTCGCCTTACAGCGCCTATCAGATAATGATTACGCAGGAACGCAAGATTAGCTGATACCAAAAAAGGCAAAGTGTACCTCAAGGCGAATCCAGGCAAACCATCAGGTCACGCCAGCAAAGGCCAAGCCGCCGTGGCGCTGAAACCAGCGGGTCAAAAAGTCCGCCGTAGTCCGGCAAATGCCAAACCGGTAATTTGGCACAAGCAGCCTAAACTCTGCCAAGTTGGGTCCATTGGACCAGTTCTTCGGGCAAAACTTTGCCAATCTTGCGATGAAGCAGTAATCCGGAAGGGCTGAAAAGCACGGTAAAAGGCAGGCTGCCCGAGCTATTGCCCAGCGATTTGCTCAGTTCCGTCCCTCCGAGTCCCGCCATACCGACCGGAAAGTTCAGCGGCCGGGTCTGCAGCCAGGTTCGCACCGCGCTGGGCTGATCGACCGCCAGGCCGACAATCTGAAGATTTTTATCCTTGTTTTCCTGGTAGAAAAAATCCAGCAAAGGAAGCTCTTCCACGCAGGGCGGGCACCAGGTGGCCCAGAAATTGACCAGCAGCAGCTTGCCGCGAAAGCTGCTCATGGGCAGTGCTTTTCCGTCAGGGCTGTCAAAACTCATGCTCCAGAAGGACTCTGCCGCCTTGGCAGGCACTGCGGGCGCAGTGTCATGCGGCCGGAATTTCCACCAGGCCGCGCTGGCACCCGCCAGGCCAGCTGCCACTGCGACGCCGCCATACAGCATATTTCTGCGATTCACTTCAAGCTCCAAAAGGGATGGACAGCAATTTTTGCACGGCAGCCAGGTCGCCGCGCGGCGTACGGCCTTTGGCATCCGGCCGCAAGGCACCGCGCAGATCGTCGTGGTCATAGACCATCAGATGCACGCCAATGTTTTCATTGAGCGCCTGGCACAGGCTGCTTAAGGAGAGCGCCTCCACGCTGGCGCCGGTAAAGCCGGTCACGGTGCGCGGCTCGTAATCGACATTATGCTCAATCAGGGCGATCTCAGCCGATTTCGGGTCGTCGCAAAACAGCTGGATATAAATATCGGACAGCCGGGTCGCCGTGCCGTGCCAGACCGCGCCGGCCAGATAAGGCCTGAAGGCGGCCAGGCGCTCCATCCACACCAGCGCCAGACCACGCAGCGCGGCCAGCTCGACCGGCTGGGTGTCGGCGCAGAACAGCTCGATGTACTCGCGCACGGCATCTTCGAGCTCGTCGTTGTCGGGCAAGGCGGTGCGCGCGGGCAAGGCCAGCTGCTTGAGCGCACGGCGCTTGGCCGGGCCGTATTCCAGCCCTTCTTCCACCACCAGCGCAGCAGCCGTGGCGGCAATTTCAGATTTGAGGGTATGCAAGTTCAGGGTCGGCTGGCGTTGCGGCCAGGAACGAAGTGTTAAGGGTTGAAAGTCAGCCTAAAGGCTGATGAAAGTCATTGTGCCCACATTAGGGCGTTAGTTGCGCCCAAAGTTCACGCCTTCCGCCATGGCGATTGAATCGGGAGCGGCCTGCGCTGATCAGCGCTGAAGGCTTTTTTTGTGCCGGGACAGGCCGCACGGTACAGCCTCCCTAAAATACGGACGATGCACATACATATTCTGGGAATCTGCGGGACCTTCATGGGCGGCCTGGCCGCGCTGGCACGGGAGGCGGGGCACAAGGTCACGGGTTGCGACAGCGGCGTTTATCCACCGATGAGCGACCAGTTGCGCGGCCTGGGCATCGCGTTGATTGAAGGCTACAGCGCCGACCAGATGGCCCTGGCGCCTGATGTGTTTGTGATTGGCAATGTGGTGTCGCGCGCACGGCTGGCCGACGGCAAGCCCAAATATCCGTTGATGGAAGCCATCCTCAACAGCGGCCAGCCCTACACCAGCGGGCCGCAATGGCTCTCTGGCCATGTGCTGCACCACCCGACCCACCATGCCACCGGGCCCCGCCATGTGCTGGCGGTGGCCGGCACCCACGGAAAAACCACCACGACCGCCATGCTGGCCTGGATTCTCGAACAGGCAGGCCTGCAGCCCGGCTTTCTGATCGGCGGCGTGCCGCTGAACTTTGGCGTGTCGGCCCGTCTGGGCGCGGGAAATACCTTCGTGATCGAGGCTGACGAATACGACACGGCGTTTTTTGACAAGCGCAGCAAATTCGTCCATTACCGCCCACGCACGGCGATCCTGAACAATCTGGAATTCGACCATGCCGATATTTTTGACGACCTGGCGGCCATCGAGCGCCAGTTTCACCACCTGATCCGCACCGTTCCTTCAGAAGGCCGCGTGGTCGTCAATGCCACTGAAGACAGCCTGCAGCGCGTGCTGGCCCAGGGCTGCTGGAGCGAGCAGGTGCCGTTTGGCGGCACGATCCATCACGGCGGCTTCAGTGCGCAAGGCGAACCCGACGACTTCAAGGTGCTCAAGGCTGGCGAAACCGTGGCCCGGGTGCAGTGGGATATCAGCGGCGTTCACAACCAGCTCAATGCCCTGGCCGCCATCGCAGCGGCCGAGCATGTGGGCGTGGCGCCCGAGCTGGCGGCCCAGGCACTGGCCAGATTCCAGAACGTCAAGCGGCGCATGGAAGTGCGCGGCGCAGTCAGATGCGGCGACGGCGGCGACATCACGGTGTACGACGATTTCGCCCACCACCCGACGGCCATTCACACCACGCTCGATGGCCTGCGCCGCCAGCTTGATGGCGCCGGGAAAAGCGGCGAGCGCATCCTGGCCATCTTCGAGCCACGCAGCAACACCA
>JBDSZF010000161.1:0-4949 GCA_039925285.1 Polaromonas sp. | reverse complement strand
CGATGGGCGTATGGCCCTTATTCACGACCTTGACGCAGATGTTGTGCTGGCCGGGCGAAAGGGTTGTCAGTGTGTGGCTGCCCTTGAGCTGGCGCAGGATCGCGGCTTCCTTGTTATCCACGTAAAGATGGACATGGTCACCCTTGGGTCCGGGCATGACTTCATAGACCACCTTGTTCTGGGCCATGGCATCAAGCCTGGCACCGTCCGCCGGTGACGTGATCATGACGGATGCATCCTCTGCAAGGCTTATTTGTGAGAATGCAAACAGCGTGGCGCCGAGGATTGGATAAATAGACGAAATACGCATTGCGACCTCCTTGTCGGTGGGCTGAATGCGGAGCGAGCCCATCATCTCCGGCCAGTTTGGATGGCATTTATTTATAGCACAACGCTCTTGATCAGGCACTGTGGCGCGAGCAGATCGCCATGGTCAAGGTGCATGCGGCCGAAACCCTGGGCCGCGTGGTGGACCGCGCGGTGCAGATCTTTGGCGGCATGGGCTTTTGCAAGGAGCTGCCGATCGAGCGCTACTACCGCGATGCGCGCATCTACCGCATCTTTGACGGCACCAGCGAGATCCACCGCAGCGTCATTGCCAAGATGGTGATGAAAAAGAGCGCGGCGCTGTTTGACGTGAACCGGTGATCGACATGAGTACATCCAAATTCATGAGCGCGGCCGAAGCCGCCAAGCTGATCAATGACGGCGACACCGTGGGCCTGATGGGCGGCGGCGGCCTGATGGAGGCGAGCTTTCTGGCACCGCAAACCCCGCGCAGCCTGACCATGGCTCACGCGCTCGGCATTGGCGACAAGAAGACCAAGGGCATGAACTGCTTTGCGCACGAAGGCCTGGTCAAGCGCGTGATTGGCGGGCACTGGGTCTGGTCGCCGGCGATGCCGCAGCTGGCCGAGGAAGAAAAGATCGAGGCCTACATCCTGCCCGGCTGCGTGTCGAGCCAGTTGCTGCGCGAGATCGGCGCTGGCCGGCCCGGCCTGTTCACCCATGTCGGCCTGGGTACAGTCTGCGACCCGCGCCAGGGTGGCGGCCGGATGAATGCGTTGGCCAAGGATGATCTGGCCGAGGTGGTGCAGATGGACGGGCGCGAATACCTGCGCTACAAGCCCTTTCCGATTCACGTGGCGCTGGTGTGCTGCGCCAGCGCGGCCGATGAAGACGGCAACATCAGCTTCGAGCATGAGGCCGCGAATCTCGACGAGCAGATCACCTACAGCGGCCCGCAGGGACTGGTTCGCCGGCAGGAAGTGCTGTACCTGACCGAGCGCGCCAGCTTTCGCCTGACGCAGGGCGGCATCGAGCTGTTCGAAATCGCGCCCGGCATTGACCTGCAGCGCGACGTGCTGGACCAGATGGCGTTTGCGCCGCGCGTGGCCGCTGACCTCAAAGTCATGGACCGCGGATATTTCCAGGCCGGGGCTGACTGATTCCGCTGCGATTCTGGTAGCCTCTGCTGCCTGGCCGCATGGACTGGACCGTGCGGCCTTCCAATGAAAGCAGCGTATGGAATTGAACCTGGAGATTGTCACCACACCGGTGCGCCCGGCCGCCACGGTGGTCCTGCTGCGCGATGCGCCTGCGGGTCTGGAGGTGTTCCTGATGAAGCGCCACGGCCTGTCCGACGTGCTGGGCGGCGCCTATGTGTTTCCAGGCGGCAAGGTCGATGCGGCCGATGCCGAACTGGACATTGCCCATCTGGACCAGCCCCTGCAGGCGCTGCATGCCGGCCTGAACGAAGCCGACATCAGCGAACGCACGGCGGGCGGGCTGTATATGGCGGCCTTGCGGGAAGCCTTTGAAGAGTCGGGGGTGCTGTTTGCGCAGGGCGCTTTGACCCCGGAGCTTGATTCTGCACGGGCGGCCGCGCTGCTGCGCGAAGGCCATGGTTTCAACGCGGTGCTGGCGCAGATGGCGCTGCGCCTGCAGACTCGCAGCCTCGTTCCCTGGTCGCGCTGGATCACGCCGAAGGTGCCCTCGATCACGAACAAGCGCTTCGACACCCGTTTTTTTGTCTCGGCCGTGCCTGCCGGGCAAGTGGCGGTTCACGACAACCATGAAACCACCGACAGCATCTGGCTCAGTCCGCGCACGGCGCTGCAGCAGTATTGGGCCGGCCAGATCGTGCTGGCGCCGCCGCAGATCATGAGCCTGGCGCACCTGGCGCGCTACACCGATGTGGACAGCGTGCTGGCTGCAGCACGCGGTCGCCTGCCGCCGGTGATTCAGCCCGAGCCGTTTGATCATGAAGGCGTGCGGGTGCTCTGTTACCCCGGTGACGAGCGCCATTCGGTGCGTGAGCAGGCGCTGCCCGGACCGACGCGCTTGTGCTTTCGCAACAAGCGTTTTGAGCCCATTGGCGGCTTCGAGTCGTTCTTTGCCTGACGCAGGTTTGATTTGGCCGACACAGGCAGAAGGCCGTGCAGGGGAAGGTATAAACAGGGGATGACGCTTGAATTACCTGCCCCTGTCCAGTTGCCCGGTGAGGCCACCACGCTTCTGAAATCCGCAACCCGCATCGAAACCCCTTGTGAAACCGGCTCCCTGGTCTGGCACAGCTGGGGTCAGGACGCTTGCAATCCGGCCCTGGCGCCGCTGGTGCTGCTGCATGGCGGCAGTGGCAGCTGGACGCACTGGCTGCACAATATTGCGGCCCTCGCCGAGTCGGGGCGCCGGGTGCTGGTGCCTGACCTGCCAGGATTTGGCGACTCTTCAGTGCCTTTGCGTGGCACGGATGCCGATGCGATGCCGGAACTGCTTGAGCAAGGACTGCAGTGCCTGATGGGAAGCGAGGCTTGCGATCTGGCCGGATTTTCGTTTGGCGGCATGGTGGCCGGCTTGGTGGCTGCGCAGTTTCCGGCACGGGTGGCCCGCCTGGTCCTGGTCGGTGCGCCCGGCCTGGGGATTGCACCGGAAAAAGCCGTTCGCCTGAACGCCTGGCGGCACCTGAAGGAGGCCGCTCAGCGCGATGCCGTCCACCGCAGCAATCTGGCAGCCCTGATGCTGCATCACCCCGAATCCATCACCGAACTGGCCCTGCGCCTGCATGTGGCGAACGTGCTGCGTGACCGCATGAAAGGGCGCAGCCTGTCGCGTACCGATGTGCTGGCCCGGACACTGGCCGATGTGCAGTGTCCGGTGCATGCGATTTACGGCGCTGAAGATGCGCTCTACCGGGGCCGCATGCAAGCGCTGGAGCCGGCGCTGCGGCAGGCACCCGGTTTCAGGGCGCTGACGCTGATTGACGGGGCCGGGCACTGGGTCCAGTTCGAGCGTGCAGACGCTTTTGACAAAGCGCTGCTGGCCACGCTCAATTTGGACTGAGCGGCTGCCTGGGGCTTATTTCTCGATCGCCAGCAACTCGACTTCAAACGTCAGCGTCGCATTGGGCGGCACCGCATTGCCCGCACCGCGATCACCATAGGCGGTGGCTGGCGGGCAGGTCAGCGTGGCCTTGCCGCCGACCTTGATCTTCTGCATGTCTTCGGTCCAGCAGGGCACCACGCGGCTGAGCGGGAAAGTGGCTGGCGTGCCGCGCTTGAGGGAGCTGTCGAATTCCTTGCCGTCGGCCAGTGTGCCGCGGTAGTGGACCTTGACGGTATCGGAGGCCTTGGGCTGGGCGCCTGTGCCCTCAACGGTGTGAACGATCTTCACGCCCGAGGGCAGGGTTTCGGCAGGGGCCGCTGCGAAAGCGTTGCAGGCCAGGCCCAGGACGGTAGCCAGCGTGGTGCTCAGGGCGACAAGTTTTTTGGTGGTGTTCATGGTGATCAAGGTGAAACAGAAGGGAAGGGCAAGACCTGGTGAGCCAGCGATTGGATCGCCGTGCCGCTGGATTATCTCTGTCTGGCCAGGCGCGCTGTAACCGGGCGCAAACCGGCCTGAATTTGGCCATGCAGAAAAAGTGTGCCGCCGATATTGCATGGCCCGTCATGATGTGGTGTATTACACGCAAGGCGTTGACATCACAACGGGCCAGCTTTCGACGTTTGACGATTTCCAGGGAAACACCATGAAAACCCAGCTTCACATTCCTTCGCTGCCCCCGGTGGGGTCTTTTGCCGCCCTTGACGCGGCGCTGCGGGAGGCTGCATGAGCTCCGGAAAAATACTCGTTGCCCAGGGTGGCGGCCCGACGGCGGTGATCAACCAGTCGCTGGTGGGCGTGGCGCTGGAGGCGCGCCGGTTTGGCGAGGTCAGGCGCATCTACGGCGCGCGCCACGGCGTGCGCGGCATCGTCAATGAGGACTTTGTGGACCTGACGCAGGAAACCAGCCATAACCTGGAACTGGTGGCCGGCACACCGTCCTCGGCGCTGGGCTCCACGCGTGACAAGCCCGACATGCGCTACTGCCAGGAGATCTTCAAGGTCCTGCAGGCGCACCAGATTGAACACTTCTTCTATATCGGCGGCAACGATTCGTCGGACACGGTGCGCATCGTGAGCCTGGAGGCGCAAAAGGCCGGCTACCCGCTGCGCAGCATCCACATCCCGAAGACGATTGACAACGACCTGGTGGGCAACGACCACACGCCGGGCTTTCCGTCGGCCGCAAGGTTCGTGGCGCAGGCTTTTGCCGGAGCCAACCTGGACAACGCGGCGCTGCCCGGTGTCTATGTGGGCGTGGTGATGGGCCGCCATGCCGGATTCCTGACGGCAGCGTCCGCGCTGGGCAAGAAGTTCCCCGATGACGGCCCGCACCTGATCTACCTGCCCGAGCGCACCTTTGTGCTGGAACAGTTTCTGGCTGACGTCAAGGCGGCCTACGAGCGCTTCGGCCGCTGCGTGATCGCCGTGTCCGAGGGCATCCACGACGCCTCGGGCGCGCCGATCGCCAGCCTGCTGGCCAGTAACCTGGAGCACGATGCACATGGCAATGTGCAGCTGTCGGGCAACGGCGCACTGGCCGATCTGCTGTGCGAGGAGATCAAGTC
>JBDSZF010000160.1:0-4069 GCA_039925285.1 Polaromonas sp. | reverse complement strand
GTGCTCAACGCCCTGGCCGCAATTGCCGTTGCGGCTGAGCTCAACGTGCCCGATGCTGCAGTGCAAAAGGCGCTTTCCGAATTCACCGGGGTAGGCCGGCGCTTCCAGAGTTATGGCAATCTGCCCGCCCGGGACGGCGGGCAGTTCACGGTGATTGAAGATTACGGCCACCATCCGGTGGAACTGGCGGCCACGCTGACGGCTGCGCGCGGCGCTTTTCCGGGCCAACGCATCGTGCTGGCTTTCCAGCCGCACCGCTATACCCGGACCCGTGACTGTTTTGAGGATTTCGTCAAGGTCATCAGCAGCCATGCCGATGCCGTCTTGCTGGCAGAGGTCTATGCCGCTGGCGAGGCACCCATCGTGGCGGCTGACGGCCGTTCCCTGGCGCGTGCTTTGCGCGTGGCCGGCAAGCTGGAGCCGGTTTTTGTCGACAGCATCGATGGCATGCCCCTGGCGATCATGGATGCCGCACAGGATGGCGATATTGTCATGTGCATGGGCGCCGGCTCGATCGGCCAGGTACCGGCCAAAGTCGTCGCGATGCTGGAAATCCAGCAGCACGCAGCCATGGAAGGGCAATGCGCATGAGCTCAAAATTCTTTGGTTTTGGCAAGGTCGCGGTCCTCATGGGCGGACGCTCTGCCGAGCGTGAAATTTCGCTGATGTCGGGGCAGGGCGTGCTGCAGGCGCTGCGCTCGCAAGGCGTCGATGCCCATGCCTTCGATCCCGCCGAGCGCGATCTGGGCGAGTTGAAAAAAGAAGGTTTTGCGCGCTGCTTTATCGCGCTGCATGGCCGTTTCGGTGAAGACGGCACGGTGCAGGGCGCGCTGGAACTGCTGGGCATTCCCTACACCGGTTCGGGCGTCATGGCGTCCAGCATGGCCATCGACAAGGTCATGACCAAACGCGTGCTGCGGTCCGAGAATCTGCCCACGCCGCAGCATGTTCTGCTGCGCCGGGGCCGCTACAGCGCTGCAGACGTCGATGCAATTGCCGATACGCTGGGGCTGCCGCTGATCGTCAAGCCCGCACGCGAAGGTTCATCGCTGGGCCTGACCAAAGTGACCGAGCGCGTCGCCATGGCGGGGGCCGTGGCGCTGGCCGAAAAAATGGATGCCGACATTCTCTGTGAGCAGTTCATCCGTGGCGACGAAGTGACCTGCCCCGTGCTGGGAACCGGCACCGAGGCGCGCGCGCTGCCGCTCATCCGTATCGTGGCGCCCGAGGGCAATTACGACTACCAGAACAAATACTTCACCGACACCACGCAGTATCTGGTGCCCTGCGGACTTCCTGCCGGGGAAGAGGAGGCCATCCAGCAGCTGGTGCTGCAGGCCTTTCGCACGCTCAACTGCCGTGGCTGGGCGCGTGCCGACGTGATGATCGACCAGGTGACGCGCAAGCCCTACCTGCTTGAAATCAATACCTCGCCCGGCATGACCAGTCACTCTCTGGTGCCCATGTCCGCGCGGGCAGCCGGCATTCCCTATGAAGACCTGTGTGCCCTGGTGCTCAAGACTGCGGCACTCGACCATCAGCCTCAAGGCGGAACCACCTCGTGAGCCGCACCATGCCACTGCCAGCACCCCTGCCGCGCGACGTCCGGCTCATGAATACCTTGTCGGTGTTTCTGGGCTTGGCGTTTGCTGCCATGGTGCTGGCGCTGGGCATGGCCTGGGGGGTGCGGCAGCCGGCATTCAACCTGAGTGCCATCCGGGTCGGCGGTGAACTGACGCACAACAACGCCGTCACTTTGCGCGCCAACGTGGCGCCCAAACTGGCTGGAAATTTCCTCACGGTTGACCTCGAAGCCACTCGCGCAGCCTTCGAGACCGTGCCCTGGGTTCGCCGGGCCGTGGTGCAGCGCGAATTTCCGAATCGCCTGAAAGTGGTGCTTCAGGAGCACAAGGCCGTTGCTTATTGGGGCGCCGAGGGCGATGCCAGGCTGGTCAACAACTATGGCGAAGTGTTTGAAGCCAATCCGGGCGATGTGGAAACCGAGGAGTTGCCGCTGCTCAATGGACCCCAAGGCCAGGCACCGCTGGTGTTGCAGGCTTACCTCGAACTGTCCCCCCTGTTTGAAGAGATCGATGCGGTGCTGGAGCAGTTGCAGCTGAGCAGCCAGGGCAGCTGGCGCGCGCAACTTGACAGCGGCGCGGTGATTGAACTCGGTCATGGCTCGCTGGCTGAAGTCCAGACGCGCACACGGCGGTTTATTGACACGGTGACGCTGGTCGCGTCCCGGTTTGGACGCGATGTGGAGTCAGCCGACCTGCGTTACGGCAGCGGCTATGCGCTCAAGCTCCGAGGCGTCACCACCGGCGAGATCGGTGACAAAGTCGAGCAAAAAAAGAAAAGGTAGAGAAATGGCCAAAGAGTATAAAGATCTGGTGGTGGGGCTGGATATCGGGACGAGCAAGATCATGGTCGTGGTCGCCGAAGTCATGCCCGGCGGCCAGCTCAAGCTGGCCGGTCTGGGCATTGCCGCCAGCCAGGGTCTTAAACGCGGCGTGGTGGTCAATATCGACGCCACCGTGCACAGCATCCAGCAGGCCCTCAAAGAGGCCGAACTCATGGCTGACTGCAAGATCGGCCGCGTCTTCACCGGCATCACCGGCAGCCATATCCGGGGCATCAATTCCAGCGGCATGGTGGCGGTCAAGGACAAGGAAGTCACGCAGGCCGATGTGACCCGGGTGATCGAAACCGCCAAGGCCATCAACATCTCGACCGACCAGCGGCTGCTGCTGGTCGAGCCGCAGGAATTCGTGATTGACGGCCAGGATGTGCGCGAGCCCATTGGCATGAGCGGGCTGCGCCTGGAGGCCAAGGTGCATATCGTGACCGGCGCCCAAAGCGCGGCTGAAAACATCATCAAGTGCGTGCGCCGCTGCGGCCTGGACGTGGACCAGCTGATGCTCAACCCGCTGGCGTCCAGCCTGTCGGTGCTGACGCAGGACGAGCAGGAGCTGGGCGTGGCGATGGTCGATATTGGCGCCGGCACCACCGATGTGGCCATTTTTACCGGCGGCGCCATCCGGCATACCGCCGTGATCCCGATTGCCGGCGACCTGATCACCAGCGACATCGCCATGGCGCTGCGCACGCCCACCAAGGACGCCGAGGACATCAAGGTTGAAAACGGCTGCGCCAAACAGCTGCTGGCCGACCCTGACACCCAGGTCGAAGTGCCGGGCCTGGGCGACCGCAGCCCGCGCATGCTGAGCAAGCAGGCGCTGGCCGGCGTGATCGAGCCGCGGGTCGAGGAAATTTACCTGCTGGTGCAGCAGGTGATCCGTGAGTCAGGCTATGAAGAGGTGCTGTCTTCGGGCATCGTCATTACAGGCGGCAGCGCGATGATGCCCGGCATGATCGAACTCGGTGAAGACATTTTTCTCAAGCCGGTACGGCGCGGTCTGCCGCGCTATTCCGGCGCGCTGTCGGACATGGTGGCCCAGACCCGGGCGGCCACGGTGATGGGGTTGCTTGAAGAAGCCCGGCTGGCCCGCATTCGCGGTTTCAAGGTGGCACAAAAAGCCGGCAGCATGCACAGCGCCTTTGGCCGGGTCAAAGACTGGTTCGTGGGGAACTTCTGATGACCAGACTGTCCAGCTTCTTCGGCTGCCCCTGGCGCCGAACCCATTCAGGAGGAGCTGATCCACCGGCCTGACCAGCCATGTTTCACGAAAAAATTTTGACATCTTTACCCACACCATTTATCGAACAGGAGGCTCGCAATGAGTATCGAAATGATTGAAATCCAAGAGTTCAACCAGGGCACGCAAATCAAGGTGATCGGGGTCGGCGGCGGCGGCGGAAACGCTGTCGGCCACATGATTCACTGTGGCGTGCAGGGCGTTGAATTCATCTGCGCCAACACCGACGCGCAGGCACTGAACCGCGGCAGCGCGCACAAGAACATCCAGTTGGGCTCAAGCGGGCTGGGTGCCGGCAGCAAGCCCGAAAAAGGGCGTGATGCGGCCGAGCTGGCCGTCGAGGACATCCGCAGCGCCATCAGCGGCGCGCACATGCTGTTCATCACCGCCGGCATGGGCGGCGGCACCGG
>JBDSZF010000159.1:0-12307 GCA_039925285.1 Polaromonas sp. | reverse complement strand
AGGAGCTGATGTTCGCCATCATCAAAAAACGCGCCAAAACGGGTGAAACCATTGTGGCCGATGGCGTGCTGGAAGTGCTCCCGGACGGTTTTGGTTTTCTGCGCGCGCCCGATTCGAGCTACACCGCCAGCACCGACGATATCTACATCAGCCCGAGCCAGATCCGCCGCTTCAATCTGCACACCGGCGACATGATCGAAGGCGAAGTGCGCACGCCCAAGGACGGCGAGCGTTACTTTGCGCTGAACAAGCTCGACAAGATCAACGACGGCCCGCCTGAAGACAACAAGCACAAGGTCATGTTCGAGAACCTGACGCCGCTGTTCCCGCGCGAGCAGTTCAAGCTGGAACGCGACATCAAGGCCGAAGAAAACCTGACCAGCCGGATCATCGACATCATTGCACCGATCGGCAAGGGCCAGCGCGCCCTGCTGGTGGCGCCGCCCAAGTCCGGCAAGACGGTGATGATGCAGAACATCGCGCACGCCATCGTCGCCAACTACCCCGAAGTGGTCATGATGGTGCTGCTGGTCGATGAGCGCCCTGAAGAAGTGACCGAGATGCAGCGCAGCGTGCGTGCAGAGGTGATTTCATCGACGTTTGACGAGCCGGCCGCACGCCATGTGCATGTGGCAGAAATGGTGATCGAGCGCGCCAAGCGCCTGGTCGAACTCGGCAAGGACGTGGTGATCCTGCTGGACTCCATCACCCGGCTGGCGCGTGCCTACAACAACGTGCTTCCCTCGTCCGGCAAAGTGCTGAGCGGCGGCGTCGATGCCAACGCGCTGCAGCGCCCCAAGCGCTTTTTTGGCGCAGCCCGCAAGATCGAGGAAGGCGGCAGCCTGACCATCATCGGCACCGCGCTGATCGACACCGGCAGCCGCATGGACGAAGTGATCTTCGAGGAATTCAAGGGCACCGGCAATTGCGAAATCCACCTGGACCGCCGCCTGTACGAAAAGCGCGTTTTCCCGGCCCTCAACCTCAACCGCAGCGGAACCCGCAAGGAAGAGCTGCTGCTGGCACCGGAAATCCTGCAGAAATCGCGGATTTTGCGCCAGTTCATGTACAACATGGACGAGATCGAATCGATGGAACTCATGCTGAAAAACATGAAGGCCACCAAGAACAACCACGAGTTCTTCGACATGATGCGCCGCGGCGGATGATTTCCGCCAGGCCCGCTAGCCCCTTTGAGCGCTGTGCAGTACGCGAAGCGACAAGCTTGGGGACTTTTTCTCATGCGATAATCATAGGCTTCATGGAAAGTGCCTGGAACTGGTCCGGGTGGCTACCAAAACAATGAAAAAGGAAAGAGAATCATGAAAGAAGGCATTCACCCCAACTACCGCGAAGTTTGTTTCCTGGACATGTCCAACAACTTCAAGTTTGTGACCCGCTCCTGCGCCAACACCAAAGAAATGGTGAAAATGGAAGACGGTCGCGAGTTGCCACTGTACAAGCTCGATACGTCCAGCGAATCGCACCCTTTCTACACCGGCACGCAAAAATCCGTGGACAACATGGGTGGCCGCGTTGAGCGCTTCCGTAACCGCTTTGGCAAAACCACCGCTAAAGATGCTGCGCCGGTCGCTGCCGAATAAGCCGTAAAAACGCTTTCGCCAGTCGGTCAAAAAGCAGCCTGAATTTCAGGCTGCTTTTTTTTCGGCAAAATTTTGGATTCCTGGATGTTGCGCCGGATCAAGGCCGTCAGCCACTCAGCAACCATTGAGTTCCGCAGTTCGCTCCGCCCCTTTCCCCGATCAACAAGACGTTTTGAACAAACCATCCCCCGCCATCATTGCCCAGTCTGCCGTTCGCCGCCTGCCGCGCTGGGCGCTGCTGCTGTTTTGCATGGCCTATATCGTGCCTGGCTTCCTGGGCCGCGGTCCCTGGAAAAACGAGGACATCGCAGCCTTTGGCGTGATGCGCGAACTCACCTCCGCTGCCGCCAACTGGCTGCAGCCGCAACTGCTCGGGCAGGTCACCGGGTTTGACGCACTGCTTCCTTATTGGATGGGTGCCATCGCCATCAAGGGCCTGCCTTTTCTCGACCCGGCCCTGGCCGTACGCATTCCTTTTATCGCACTGCTGACGTTGACACTGCTGGCCACCTGGTATGCCATTTATTACCTGGCCCGAAGCCCGCAAGCCCAGCCGGTCGCCTTTGCCTTTGGCGGCGAAGCAAACCCGGTGGACTATGCCCGGGCCATCGCCGATGCAGGCCTGCTGGCGCTGATTGCCAGCCTCGGCCTGGCGCAGTTTTCCCATGAAACCACGCCAGCCCTGGCACAACTGGGCTTTAGCGCTCTGGCGTTTTATGCCATGGCCTCAAGCCCTTACCGCCGTGCGACTCAAATCATCGGCCCCGCGCTGGGCTTGCTGATTGGGCTGGCAGGGCTGACCCTGAGCGGGGCGCCGACCCTGGCATTGCTGTTTGGCGTGGGCGGCACGCTGGTGGAATGGACGCATAGGCGCTGGGGCAATTCGGCAAGTGGTGCCGACGCTGCCACCCAACGGCACTCCTGGCACTGGGTGCTGCTGATCGCCGGCATCACGCTGGGCGTTGGCCTGCTCAGCGTTGCGCTGGATCTGTGGCGCTGGCGAATTGACTTGCCCGGTGCGGATGGTCAGCCAGCCTGGAAGGACTGGAAAGGCCTGGGGCGTTTGCTGCTGTGGTTTACCTGGCCGGCCTGGCCCCTGGCCTTGTGGACGCTGTGGCGCTGGCGCCGGCAACTGGCCAGCCGTCATGTGGCGCTGCCGCTGTGGTTTGCCGGCATGGCGGTGGCCTCGACACTCACCACCACCGCATCTGACCGGAGTCTGCTGCTGAGCCTGCCGCCACTGGCTGCCCTCGCCGCCTTTGCGCTGCCTACCCTCAAACGTAGCGTGGCCTCCCTGATTGACTGGTTCACGCTGCTGTTTTTCACCGGCTGCGCGCTCATCATCTGGGTCATCTGGATTGCCATGCAAACCGGTGTTCCACGGCAGCCAGCGGCCAATGTTGCCAAGCTGGCGCCGGGCTTTGAACCCAGCTTTTCGCTGATTGCCTTCGTTACGGCAGTCGCTGCCACGCTGGCCTGGACGTGGCTGGTGCGATGGCGCACGGGCGAGCATCGCGCGGCGATCTGGAAATCGCTGGTGCTGCCTGCGGGCGGTACCACCTTGTGCTGGCTGCTGCTGATGACACTCTGGATGCCTTTGCTGGACTATGCGCGCAGCCTGGGGCCGCTGTCGCGCCAGGTCGCCAGCCTGGTCGACAAATCAGCCTGTGTCGAAATTTACGGCATAGAAAGCGCCCAGGCCGCAGCCCTGCAGTACCATGGCCAGCTTGAACTGCGCCAGGCCAGCCCGCAGGCAAACTGCCCCTATCTGGTGGTCAATGTGAATGCCCAGGCCAGCCTGAGCAGCGTGGTGAATCTGCCCGACTGGGCTTTTCAGGCCACGGTGCGCAAGCCCACCGACAAAACTGAAAACATGCTGGTATACAAGCGGATCAGCCTCAGCACGCCGTCCAGCCTGGCAACTCCCCCGCCACGTCCAGGACGTAAATGACAGCGCCTTTAAATCATCTGCCTTCCTGCCGACTCCGGTGACAATGCCCGCACTGAAGGCGCAACTCCCTCAAAATACCCCACATGCCCAAACTGACCGTACGAAATACCAGACTTGAAGACATCGACGCCTTGGTGCGACTGCAGGGAGAGGTCTACCCCAATATTGCTGCCTGGGACCGTGACCGCGTGGCGCACCAGATCGAGGTATTTCCAGAGGGCCAGTTTGTCGCTTTCTACGATAACCGGCTTGTAGGCTGTGCCAGTTCCCTGGTCATCTTGTGGGATGAATGGGCGGAAGAGCACACCTGGGAGGAAATCACTGCATCAGGAACCTTCAATACCCACAATACAGCAGGCCTCACGCTGTACGGCGCCGAGGTATTTGTCTCGCCGAGACTGCGCGGAAAACGGGTTGGCCATGCGCTGTACGAAGCCAGACGGCGCGCCTGCAAGGCCTTGAACCTGCGCCGCATCATCGCCTGCGGCAGGCTGCCGGGCTACCACGCCGTCGCAGACCAGATGACGGTGGAATACTACGCGCGCAAGGTGCTATGGGGCGATATCGCCGATCCAGTGCTGAGCTTTCAGCTGCGCGAGGGGTTCAGGTACTGTGGCATCATGCACAACTACCTGCCTGACGACCATGAATCACAGGGTCACGCTTCGCTCATCGCCTGGATCAATCCTGATTACGATGCATCCAAGCCCACCAAGCTGCAACGAGCGCTTGCCGCCGCACAGGAAACACCCGCATGAAGACGACTCCCCCACCTCACGCCCACGAACCCAAGCCGATCACCGTACGCATTGCGGCCGTGCAATACCTGCTGCGCTCCATCCATGACTGGAGCGGCTTCGAAAACCAGGTGCGTTTCGTGATGAAAGCCGCAGGCGACTACAAGCCGCAGTTTGTCCTGCTACCTGAAATATTCACGACCCAGCTGCTTTCATTCATGGACACCAGCGACCTGTACCAGGCGGTGCGCAACATGAATGACTACACCACCCGGTATATCGAACTATTCAAGGAACTGGCAATTCACTGGAAGGTGCACATCGTGGGCGGCAGCCATCCGACGATACGCGATGACCAGCTCCTGAACACGGCCTACCTGTTCACCCCCGAGGGAAAAGTATTTACCCAGGACAAGATCCACCTGACACGCTGGGAAAAAGAAAAGTGGAAAGGCGATCCGGGCCACCATTTGCAAGTGTTTGACACGCCGCACGGCCGTATTGCCATTTTGATTTGCTACGACATCGAATTTCCTGAACTCAGCCGCAAGGTCTGCGAAATGGGTGCCGACATTATTTTCGTTCCTTCATGCACCGATGACCGCCAGGGCTTCCTGCGGGTGCGTTACTGCTGCCATGCCAGAGCGATTGAAAACCAGGTCTATGTCGCGGTGACCGGAACCGTAGGAAATCTTCCGGTTGAAGGCCTGGGCCTGCATTATGGTCAGGCAGCCATCATCACACCGTCGGATTTTCCGTTTGCCCGCGACGGTATTGCCGCCGAGGGTGTTCCCAACATGGAGCAGATCGTGATTGCCGATGTCGACCTCAGCAAGCTGGTCATGAACCGCGTCAGCGGCACCACCATTCCCCTTTATGACAAGCGCGTAGATGTTTACGACAATGACGTTCTGCTGGTGTCCACCGTCTGACAGCGCACCCCGAAAGTGCCAGGAAACCTGGCCCTTGAAGATTCAGGCCGCCTGCAGCGCCCGTACCCGGGCGACGGGGAAAATGATGGAAAAGCACGATCCCTGCCCCAGCTGACTTTCAATGCGCAGTTCCGCCCCATGACGCTGGGCCACATGCTTGACGATGGCCAGGCCCAGGCCGGTTCCGCCGGTCTCGCGCGAACGGCTGCGGTCAACCCGGTAAAAACGCTCGGTCAGCCGCGGCAGGTGCTCAGGCGCTATGCCCGGCCCGGTGTCCTTGACACGGAACTCTCCACGCCCATCAGCCAGCAGCGTCCAGCTGACATGAATCAGCCCTTTTTCAGGCGTATAACGCACGGCGTTGGTCACCAGGTTGGACAGGGCGCTGCAGATCTCCCGGTGGATACCGGCAATTTCGCAAGCGGGTCCCGGCTCAAACACCAGTTGATGGCCGCCTTGCGGCGCAATGACGCCCGAAAGTGCGCTGGCCTCCTGTTCGCACTGGACAAACAGGCTTTTGGTCGAGGTCCACTCACTGGCACCGGGCAGCGGACTGCCTTCCAGCCGGGACAATGTCAGCAAGTCATCGACCAGGGTTTGCATGCGATGCGATTGCTGGGCCATCAAGGCCAGGTAGCGCTCGCGTTCAGGCTTCTTCAAGGGCAGGTTTTGCAGTGTTTCGATGAAACCCGACACCACGGTCAATGGCGTGCGTATTTCATGCGACACGTTGGCCACGAAATCCCGGCGCATGGCTTCTGCCAGTTCCAGGGTCGTAATGTCGCGCGAAAGCAACAACTTTTTGTCATGCCCATAAGCATGCACATGGACCGACAGTTTCATGGGCCGCGCTGGCGTGCTGAAATTGCCGGGAATCACCACGTCATGCGAAAAATCGCCGCTTGCCATGTAAGCATTGAAAGCCGGCTCGCGCACCAGATTGGCAATGTGCTGACTAAGGTCACGCTGGGCATCAAAACCGAAATGCTGCGCCGCCGTCTGGTTGCACCATTCGATGCGGCCCTGCGCATCCAGCAGCACCACGCCGTTGGGCGAAGCCTGCAGGGCGGCCAGAAATTCATCAAGACGCGCCTGCCTTTCCCGGTAGTGCTGGTGGCTGTTTTTGAGCAGGCGGCGGACGCGGTCTGCCGCCTCGCCCCATACACCGGGCAAGCGCGGCGGCTCAGCAGCCATCAGCACCGGTGTTTCATTGCTTTGTTCGGACCGTAGCCACTGAAGAAGTCGCCGGGCATAAAAACTGTCGATGAGCTGCCAGCTAGCCGCACCCAGCAGAAATCCCCATGCCAGACCTTCGCGGGATGCAGCCCACCAGCCCAACGCACCACCGGCCACGGCGCATGCGGCAAAAACCAGCCAGCGACGGATCATGTCCCGAGGGATGTCGTAGCGACTGGCCTGAGCGCCTTGACGCCGGTCAAGCGATAGCCTGCGCCGCGAACGGTTTCCACCATTGCGCTGGCCGTTCCCAGGGCTTCACGCAGGCGCTTGACATGCACATCCACCGTGCGTTCTTCAATGAACACATGGTCGCCCCAGACCTTGTCAAGCAAGGTGCTGCGGCTGTGAACCAGTTCGGCATGCGTCATCAGGTAGTGCAGCAGCTTGAACTCGGTCGGTCCCAGCTTGAGCTCCTGGCCCTGGTAGGAAATACGATGGGTCGCCGCATCGAGCATCAGCGCGCCCACGGTCACGCAGTCGCTGACCGACTCGGGCGCACGGCGGCGCAGCACGGCACGGATGCGGGCCAGCAGCTCCTGGGTGGAAAAAGGCTTGGTGATGTAGTCGTCCGCACCGGCATCCAGCCCGGCCACCTTGTCGGGCTCGTCACCGCGCGCTGTCAGCATCAGAATCGGAATGCTCTTGGTGCGTGGCTGCTTGCGCCAGTGGCGAGCCAGGCTCAAGCCGCTTTGCCCCGGCAGCATCCAGTCCAGCAGGATGACATCGGGCAGCATGGCGTCCAGTTCACGCTGGGCCTCGACGCTGTCGTAGGCCACCACGGGGGAAAACCCGCTGTGCTTCAGGTTGACCTGAATCAGTTCTGCAATGGCCGGTTCATCCTCAACAATCAATACGCGGGGCAGATGTTTCATAAATTCACGACTTGACGGCAGTCTCGACCTGTTCCATCGAACTGTGCCGCACGTCGGCGCCCTTGACGATGTAGATGATGAACTCGGCAATGTTCTTGGCATGGTCGCCAACCCGCTCGATGGCCTTGGCAATGAACAGCAGGTCCAGGCTGGCCGAGATGGTGCGCGGGTCTTCCATCATGTAGGTGATGAGCTTGCGCACGAAGCCGTCGAATTCGGCGTCGATCTGATCGTCTTCCTTGAGGATGGAGAGCGCTGCCGCCGTGTCCAGCCGGGCAAAGGCATCGAGCGCCTTGCGCAGCAGGCCCGACGCCAGTTCGCCAGCGACCCGCAGATCGGACGACGGCAAGGTACGCGACGCGCCGCTTTGCATGATGGACTTGACCATGCGCGCGATTTTTGCTGCCTCATCCCCGGCCCGTTCCAGGTTGGCGGTGGTTTTTGAAATGGCAATCAGCAGACGCAGGTCGCGCGCCGTCGGCTGGCTGCGCGCAATGATGGAAGACAGCTCGCGGTCAATATCGAGCTCCATGCCGTTGACGCGCAGCTCGGTCTCGATGACCTGGTTGGCGCTCTCGGCGCTGAACTGCGACAGCGCATAAATCGCCAGCCGGAGCTGGGACTCGACCAGCCCGCCCAGTTCCATCACGCGGGATGACACCGTATTGAGTTCACTGTCGAACTGCGTGGACAAATGTTTATCAGCCATTGTTTTTTCCTTCTGCCTGATCAGCCGAAACGGCCGGTAATGTAGTCTTCAGTCTCTTGGCGTCTGGGCTTGAAGAAAATGTCTTCGGTGACGCCAAACTCCACCAGGTCGCCCAGGTACATATAGGCGGTGTAATCGCTGCAGCGAGCTGCCTGCTGCATGTTGTGCGTCACGATAACGACGGTATAGTCGTTTTTCAGTTCGCCAATAAGCTCTTCAATTTTGGCGGTGGAAATCGGGTCCAGCGCCGAACAGGGCTCATCAAGCAGGAGCACTTCGGGTTTGATGGCAATGCCGCGTGCAATGCACAGGCGCTGCTGCTGGCCGCCGGACAGGCTGGAGCCGCTCTGGTTGAGCTTGTCCTTGACCTCCGTCCAGAGGGCGGCCTTGCGCAAGGCCCATTCGACCCGTTCGTCCATGTCCGAGCCATTGAGGTTTTCAAACAGCTTCACCCCAAATGCGATGTTGTCATAAATCGACATCGGAAACGGCGTTGGTTTCTGGAACACCATGCCGACCTTGGCACGAATCAGGGCGACATCTTCCTTGGAGGTGAGCAGGTTGGCGCCGTCAAACATCACTTCGCCTTCGGCCCGCTGCTCGGGGTACAGCGCGTACATCCGGTTCAAAACCCGCAGCAGCGTCGATTTTCCGCAGCCCGAAGGGCCGATGAACGCCGTCACCTTGTTCTCGGGAATTTCCAGGTTGATGTTCTTGAGGGCATGGAATTTTCCGTAGTAAAAATTCAGGTTCTTCACCGAAATTTTCGATTTTTCGCGGGTTGCGGTCAGGGTATCCATCATTCACCTTGTCGTGTAGAGGGCCAGGCTGTGATCAGCCTGGCGTTCAGTGTTGTTTGCGCGTCAGCACGCGCGCCAGAATATTGAGGCCCAGCACCGCCATCGTGATGATGAACACACCGGCCCAGGCCAGTTGCTGCCAGTTTTCATACGGACTCATCGCGAACTTGAAAATGGTCACCGGCAGGCTGGCCATCGGCTGGTTCAGGTTTGAAGTCCAGAACTGGTTGTTCAGCGCGGTGAACAGCAGCGGCGCAGTTTCACCGGCGATGCGCGCCACGGCCAGCAACACCCCCGTCACGACGCCGGAGCGGGCAGCCCGCAAGGTAATGCTGGTGATGACCTTCCACTTGGGTGCGCCCAGCGCATAAGCGGCCTCGCGCAGGCCAGGCGGAACCAGTTGCAGCATGTTTTCGGTCGTGCGAATCACCACCGGAATCACGATCAGGGCCAGCGCCATGACACCTGCCCAGCCTGAAAACGAGTGAAAACGGGACACCACGACCGCATAGACAAACAGGCCAATCACAATCGAAGGCGCAGACAGCAGGATGTCGTTGACAAAGCGCGTGAGCGAAGCCAGCCAGCCCTTGGGGTTGTATTCGGCCAGGTAGATACCCGCCATGATGCCGATGGGCGTGCCGACAAAGGTGGACAGCAGCACCATCAAAAAGGAGCCGTAAATGGCATTGGCAATGCCGCCCGGCTCATTGGGGGCTGGCGTCATTTCCGTGAAGGTCGCCAGCGAGATGCCGCCTATGCCCAGCCTGACGGTTTCCCACAGGATCCAGAACAGCCAGAACAGACCAAAGGCCATGGCCGCCAGCGACAGCAGCAGCGCCAGCTGATTGACCCGTTTGCGATGGGCAAATTTGGCCAAGCGTGCATCCTTCATCGCGGCGCTCATGTTTTGGTCCCTTCATTTTTCTGCAGCTGCGACAGCAGCAGCTTGGACAGCGACAGCACCACGAAGGTGATGAAAAACAGCACCAGCCCCAGATAGATCAATGACGCCTGGTGCAGGCCTTCACCGGCCTCGGCAAACTCATTGGCCAACGCAGACGTAATGCTGTTGGCCGCCTGAAACAGGCTCAGGGAATCGAGCTGGTTGAAGTTGCCGATGACAAAGGTCACCGCCATAGTTTCACCCAATGCGCGTCCCAGCCCCAGCATGATGCCGCCCATGACACCGGCCTTGGTATAAGGCAGCACCACTTTGGAAACCACTTCCCAGGTCGTGGCCCCCAGGCCATAAGCGGATTCCTTGAGCAGCACCGGCGTGACCTCGAACACATCGCGCATCACCGAGGCAATGAAAGGGATGATCATGATGGCGAGGATGATGCCGGCCGACAAAATGCCGATACCGACGGGCGGCCCGGAAAACAGCGCGCCCAGGTAAGGCGCATCGCTGAACAGGGTTTGCAGCGGCTGCTGCACATAGGTGGCCAGAATCGGGCCAAACACCAGCAAACCCCACATGCCATAGACGATGGACGGCACGGCCGCCAGCAACTCAATCGCCGTTCCGAGTGGCCGTTTCAGCCAGGCCGGAGACAACTCGGTCAAAAACAGCGCGATACCAAAACTCACCGGCACCGCGATCAGCAGTGCAATGAATGAGGTCGCGAGCGTGCCGTAAATCATCACCAGCCCGCCGTACTCGTTCTGGACCGGGTCCCAGACGCTGCTGGTCAGGAAACTCAGGCCGTACTTGCTGATCGCCGGCCAGGCGCCAATCACCAGCGACACCAGGATGCCGAAGAGCAGGCCCAGCGTCAGCAGCGCAGCGGCCGTTGCGGCCCAGCCAAAAACCTGGTCGGGCAACCGGCTTCGCTTGACAGGATTAACGGGAGGAGGATTGGTCATGGCACGTTCGGTCACTTTCGCCGGAAACTCAAAAGCGGCCCGGCCAGCCGGAAGTGTAGATGACACGAATAAAACCCCTGTGGTTTGAAACTGAAGTGCGAAGCCAGCTGGATCGCGGTTTACTTGTAAGCGATGGCTTTACCCGACGCGTCCTTGATCTCGGCCCATGATTTTTCGACCATGACCTTCACGTTGGCAGGCATCGGCACATAGTCCAGCGCATCAGCGGTCTGGTCACCATTTTTATAGGCCCACTGAAAGAACTTGAGCGACGAAGCGGCCTGGGCGGGCTTGTCCTGGACCTTCTGCATCAGGATGAAGGTCGCCGTCGTGATGGGCCAGGAATCATTACCGGGCTTGTTGTTCAGTATCTGGTAGAAGCTCTTGGACCAGTCGGTGCCTGCGGCTGCCGCCTTGAAGGCAGCATCGCCTGGCGACACAAAGTTGCCCGCCGCATTTTGCATCTGCGCGTAGTTCATCTTGTTCTGCTTGATATAGGCATATTCCACGTAGCCAATCGAGTTGGGCAGACGGCCCACAAAAGCGGCCACGCCTTCATTGCCCTTGCCGCCCGCGCCCACCGGCCAGTTCACCGCAGTGCCTTCGCCGACTTTGGTCTTCCATTCGGGGTTGACCTGGCTGAGGTAGTTGGTGAAAGCAAAGCTGGTGCCGGAACCATCGGCTCGGCGCACCGGTGCGATCGCTGCGTCGGGCAATGGCAGCGATGGGTTCAGCGCCTTGATGGCAGCGTCGCTCCACTTGGTGATCTTGCCAAGGTAGATATCACCCAGCACCTGACCATTGAGCTTGAGCAGGCCGGGGGCAATCCCCTTGATGTTGACCACAGGCACGACACCACCGATCACCATTGGGAATTGCACCAAGCCCTTCTTGGCAAGCTCTTCATCCTTCAAAGGCGCATCTGACGCGCCAAAGTCCACCGTCCTGGCCTCAATCTGACGCAATCCAGCGCCTGAACCCACCGACTGGTAATTGACCTTCACGCCAGTTGCCTTGTTGTAGTCGGCAGCCCACTTGGCGTAAAGCGGTGCGGGGAAACTGGCGCCGGCGCCTGTGACATCCTGCGCAGCCGACAACGTGGCAAACGACATCAGGGCAGCACCCATGGTCACGGTCATCGAAGCTTTAAGAACAGATTTCATCAGAGCACCTTTGCGTTTGGTAAGAAAGATGCCGTGACTTTAAAACTTTTGTGTGACAAAAGCATGACAGGCCATCCCGTTGCCTTACAGGACTCATCCCGCCTTGCATGTCACAAAAGAAATTCAAAATCCTGTCACAAACCTGTCACTGATTGCTCCTACGCTTGCCGCTGTCTTACTCAGTTACTCAGCTGACCTTACGCAGCGCAAATGAATTTGATAGTCTCCAGATTTGAGGGTGTACAGGAATGAAAAATTCTGAACTGGAGTTGTACACGGACTATTTGTTGAGCACGTTTGGTGCGGCGACAGCCACAGGGCTGTCGAAGATGGTGGATGGCGAGGTAAGCCATGACCGGGTCACACGATTTTTGTCGGGGCAAGAGTACACGTCCCGGGACTTGTGGCTACAAGTCAAGGCGATGGTGAGG
>JBDSZF010000158.1:0-4242 GCA_039925285.1 Polaromonas sp. | reverse complement strand
AAATCCGGTTTGATCGGTGCGGTGCTGCGCACACCCGGTTTCAAGGCTGAAGAAGCTGCCATTGCCAAACGTTCGCAGGAGTTGCTCGACTACGTCGGCATCGGTAAATATGCCGACTTCAAGGCGCGCACCCTGAGCTACGGCGACCAGCGCCGGCTGGAGATTGCCCGGGCACTGGCCACCGACCCGCAGCTGATCGCGCTCGACGAGCCCGCCGCCGGCATGAACGCCACCGAAAAAGTCCAATTGCGCGAGCTGATCGACCAGATCCGCAAGGACAACCGCACGATTTTGCTGATCGAGCATGATGTGAAGCTGGTCATGGGCCTGTGCGACCGCGTGACAGTGCTCGACTACGGCAAGCAGATTGCCGAGGGTGTGCCTGCCGAGGTGCAGAAAAATGAAAAAGTGATCACCGCCTATCTGGGCGCAGGTCATTAAAGGAAAGAACAATCATGGCAGCAAACACACTTCTCAAGGTCAGCGGCCTGCAGGTGGCCTACGGCGGCATCCAGGCGGTCAAGGGCATTGATTTCGAGGTCAACGACGGTGAACTCGTCACGCTGATCGGCTCCAACGGCGCCGGCAAGACCACCACCATGAAAGCCATCACCGGCGGCCTGCCGATGCTGGGCGGCGACATCGAATACCTGGGCAAGAGCATCAAGGGACGCGGCGCCTGGGACCTGGTCAAGGAAGGACTGGCGATGGTGCCCGAGGGACGCGGCGTGTTCGCCCGCATGACCATCACCGAAAACCTGCAGATGGGTGCCTACATCCGCAGCGACAAGGCGGGCATTGCCGCCGACATCGAAAAGATGTTCGTGCTGTTCCCGCGCCTGCGCGAGCGCAAGGACCAGCTGGCCGGCACCATGTCGGGCGGTGAGCAGCAGATGCTCGCCATGGGCCGCGCCCTGATGAGCCGGCCCAAGGTGCTGCTGCTCGATGAGCCGTCGATGGGCTTGTCGCCGATCATGGTGGACAAGATTTTCGAGGTGGTGCAGGGCGTGTCGGCGCTGGGCATGACGGTGCTGCTGGTCGAGCAGAACGCCAGCCGCGCGCTCGGCATTGCGAACCGCGGCTATGTCATGGAGTCGGGCAACATCACCATGAACGGCGAGGCCAAGGCGCTGCTCAATGACCCGCGGGTTCGGGCGGCTTACCTGGGCGAGTGACCCTTCAATCGACCCGCGCCCCGGAAGCCTTCACCACTTTCTCATACTTCGCCCGTTCGCTTTTCATGAAAGCCTCGAACTGCTCGGGCGAACTGGCAACCGGTTCGGCCATCAGGGCGCTGAAGCGGGTTTTGGTCTCGGGCGACTTCAGCGCGGCGACAAAAGCCTGGTTGAGCCTGGCCACCACATCCCGGGGCGTGGCAGCCGGCGCCACCAGCCCCCACCAGGTATCGATCTCAAACCCCTTGAGTGTCTCCGCCACCGCAGGTACATCGGGCAGGAAAGTGCTGCGCCTGGCGGTCGTCACGGCCAGTGCCTTGAGCTTGCCGGCCTTGATGTTGCCTGAAGCCGTCGCCAGGTTGTCGAAATTGAAATCGACCTGGCCGCTCAGCAGCGCCAGCTGGGCCGGGTTGCCGCCGTTGTACGGAATGTGCAGCGCAAAGATGCCGGCCTGCGACTTGAACAGTTCACCAGCCAGATGGCCCGCGCTGCCGTTGCCGCCGCTGGCGTAATTGAGCTTGGCTGGATTGGTCTTGGCGTACTTGATCAGGTCGGCCAGCGTGTTGATGTTCAGGCGGCGCGCCGTGTCGGCATTCATCACCAGCACATTGGGCACCCGCACCATCTGCGTGATGGCGGCAAAGTCAGCGGCTGCGTTGTAAGGCATCTTGCTGTAGAGCCAGGGGTTGATGGCGTGCGTGGCCACCGCGGCAATGCCGATGGTCAGCCCGTCGGGCGTGGCCTTGGCCACTGCGTCCACACCGATGTTGCCGCCGGCGCCGGGCCGGTTTTCGATGATCACCGTGCCCAGCGAATTCTTCACACCTTCCGCCATCAGGCGGGCTGTCACGTCGATCGGGCCGCCGGGTGCATAGGGCACGATGATGCGCATGACCTTGTCCGAGGGCGTGGCGGATTGCGCCAGGGCGCCAGGGGAAACAACGGCGAGCATGACGGCGCTCAGCGTCAGTGCGCCGGCGGCGACCAGTGAATTGCGTCGGAAGGTGTGAAAGATGCTGGAAATGGTTTTCATTAGCTCTTTAGAAGAAAAGTGTTGCAAGCGCTTGATCTGGTTGCACTGTTTGCTATTATTTTTATACTACGGAACTTCAGGCAGCCTTGGCCTTGTCAGCTTCGCTGGTGAACGAGTCGGCAAAAAATTCTTCAGCCGGCAAGCCCGCCATTGCGCTGTACTCGTCACGTGCCGACTCCACCACCACCGGCGCGCCGCAGGCGTAAACCTGATGGCCTGACAGGTCGGAAAAATCTTCCAGAACGGCTTGATGGACAAAGCCGGTGCGGCCGGTCCAGCCGTCTTCCGGCAGGGCATCCGAAATGACCGGGACGTAGCGCAGGCTGGGCATCTCTAGCAGCTTGGCCTGCACCCAGTCGTTCATGTACAAGTCGGCCGGGCGACGTCCGCCCCAGTACAGCACGGCGGGGCGCGTGATGTTTTTGTACTGCATGTGCTCGATCAGTGCCTTGAGGGGCGCAAAGCCGGTGCCCGACGCCAGCAGCACGATAGGCTTGTCGCTGTCTTCGCGCAGGAAGAAGCTGCCGTACGGTCCTTCAATGCGCAGAATCTCCTTTTCCTTCATCGCACTGAACACGTGTTCGGTGAATTTTCCGCCGGCCATGTGGCGAATGTGCAGTTCCAGTCCCGGCGCATCGACCTGGGTATGCGGCGCATTGGCCATCGAATACGAACGGCGGTCGCCGTCGCGCAGCAAGAATTCCACGTATTGGCCGGCGTGGTACTTCATCATGTCGCTGGCGGGCAGCTGCAGGCGAATGATCATCACGTCATGCGAGGCGCGCGTCATGCTGGTCACGCGAACCGGCATTTTCCTGACCGCAAACGCGCTTTCGTCGGTCACCTGACGCGATTCGAGCACCACGTCGCTCTGCGCCACGCCGCAGCAGGTCAGGATGAATCCATTGGCTTCCTCCTCGACCGACAGGGCCTTGAGCTGGTGCGTGCCGTGAACGACCGTGCCTTCGAGTTTCCTGCATTTGCAGGAACCGCAGGCGCCGTCCTTGCAGCCGTAGGGCAGGCCAATGCCCTGGCGGATGGCCGCCGCCAGCAGGGACTCGTCGGCATGGGCGGTAAAACTGCGGCCGCTGGGCAGCACGCTCACGTTGAAAGTCATTTTCGGTATCCTTGGGGTTTTGTTATCTGTTTGCTCGACCAGGCTGGGTTTTACCAGCAACCCCCAATTTTGCCCTCAAACCTGAATCCTCTTGGCGCGCTGCCCGCGCGTTTTCGGCGCCAGCGCGTGCTCATCATCGGCTGTGGCGATGTCGGCCTGCGCGTGGCCGGCCAGCTGCCGTCCCGGCTCAAGCTGATGGCGCTCACCTCGTCGGCCGAGCGGATGCCTGCCCTGCGCAGGGAGCACATCACGCCCTTGCTGGGCAATCTGGATCAGCCCGCTACGCTGCGCCGGCTCGCAGGACTGGCGACGCGTGTGGTGCATCTGGCGCCGCCTCCCGGCCACAACCCGAACTGGCGCAACGATCCCCGCACGCAGGCCTTGCTGCGCGCGCTGCGCTTGCGCAGCCTGCCGCAGTCGCTGGTCTATGGCTCGACCAGCGGCGTGTATGGCGATTGCGGCGGCGAGCGGGTCAACGAAACCTGGCGCCTGAGTCCGCACACGCCGCGCTCGCAGCGACGCGTTGATGCCGAAGGCCATGTGCGGCTGCTGGGCCGCGCCACCGCAACGCCGGTCCATATCCTGCGCATCCCCGGCATTTACGCGAGCGACCGCGAAGGCGGAACGCCGCGCGGCCGGCTGCTCAAGGGCACGCCGGTGCTGCGCCGTGAAGACGATGTGTACACCAGCCATATTCATGCCGACGACCTGGCCCGGGCCTGCATCGCGGCGCTATGGCGCGGCAAGCCGCAACGCATCAGCAACGTCTGCGACGACACGCAACTGCTGATGGGCGACTATTTTGATCTGGCGGCCGACCTCTACCACTTGCCCCGGCCGCCCCGGGTGGCGCGCAGCGCGGCCCATGAGCAGTTGCCGCTGATGCTGCTGAGTTTCATGAGCGAATCGCGCCGGCT
>JBDSZF010000157.1:0-8826 GCA_039925285.1 Polaromonas sp. | reverse complement strand
CGGGCTTCAACCCGGGCAACGACCCCCTGCAGCGCGTGCGCGTGGATTCCGCCGCGCGCCCGCTGACGACGAACCAGGGCGTGCTGGTGGGGGACAACCAGAACTCGCTCAAGGCAGGCCTGCGCGGACCGGCGCTGCTCGAAGACTTCGTACTGCGCGAGAAGATCACCCACTTTGACCACGAGCGCATTCCCGAGCGCATCGTGCATGCGCGGGGTTCAGGCGCGCACGGGTTTTTTGAATGCTATGCGCCGCTGACGCAGTACACCAAGGCGGCGCCGTTCAAGGAAGCCGGCAAGATCACGCCGGTGTTCGTGCGCTTTTCCACCGTGGCCGGCGAGCGTGGTTCCAAGGACACGGCGCGCGACGTGCGCGGTTTTGCCGTCAAGTTCTACACCGACGAAGGCAACTGGGATCTGGTGGGCAACAACATGCCGGTGTTCTTCATCCAGGACGCGATGAAGTTTCCCGACCTGGTGCATGCCGTCAAGCCCGAGCCGCATCACCAGATGCCGCAGGCCGCCAGCGCGCACGACACCTTCTGGGACTTTGTCTCGCTGATGCCCGAATCCACCCACATGCTGATGTGGGTGATGTCGGACCGCGCCATTCCGCGCAGTTTTTCCACCATGCAGGGCTTTGGCGTTCACAGCTTTCGGTTTGTCAACGAAGCCGGTGATTCGGTGTTCGTCAAGTTCCACTGGAACCCGACGGCTGGCACGCATTCGCTGGTGTGGGACGAGGCCGTGAAGATTTCTGGCGCCGACCCGGACTATCACCGGCGCGACCTGTGGGAGCGCATTGAATCGGGCGTTTACCCGGAATATGAACTGGGCGTGCAAATCTTCACAGAAGCGCAGACCGAACAGTTCAGCTTCGACATCCTGGATGCCACCAAGATCATTCCCGAGGAGCTGGTTCCGGTCCAGCCGGTCGGCCGCATGGTGCTCAACCGCAATCCGGACAATTTCTTTGCGGAAACCGAGCAGGTGGCGTTCTGCACGGCGCATGTGGTGCCGGGCATCGATTTTTCGAACGATCCGCTGCTGGCAGGGCGCATCCATTCTTATGTGGACACGCAGATTTCGCGGCTGGGCGGCCCGAACTTTCACGAGATACCGATCAATTCGCCGATTGCCCAAGTCCATAACAACCAGCGCGACGGCATGCACCGCCAGGCGATTCACCGGGGTCGCGTGGCCTATGAGCCGAACTCGCTGGCGGGCGGCTGCCCTTTTCAGGCTGGCGTGGCGCAGGGCTTTGTCACCGTGCCGGCACGGCTGCAGGCGCAGGAGGAGCAGGCCAAGGTGCGCGGAAAACCCGAAAAGTTTGCCGACCATTACACCCAGGCCACGCTTTTTTATGAAAGCCAGGCGGCGCTGGAGCAGGCCCACATTGCGGCAGCTTTCCGCTTCGAATTGAGCAAGGTCACGGTGCCGGCCATCCGCGAGCGCACCGTCTCCATGCTGCGCAATGTATCGGACGTGCTGGCGAAAAAGGTCGCCGATGGCTTGGGCATGGACACGTTGCCTGAGGCCATGCCGTTGGCGCTGGCCCGACCGGCCACCCCCGAAGTAAAGTTTTCGCCACCACTGTCTCTGATGGCGCGGCCGGGTGACGGCAGCATCAAGGCGCGCAAGATTGCCTTGTTGATTGCGCCCGGCGTGATCGGTGAGTCCAGCGCCCAGGTGCATGCTGCCTTGCTGGCGGAAGGCGCGGTTGCGCGCCTGGTGGCGCCCCGCATCGGGCCTGTCGCCACGGCAGAAGGCGACAAGCTGGAAGCCGATGCCTCGCTTGAAAACGAGCCCGGTTTCCTGTTCGATGCGCTGGTGTTGCCGGATGGACAGGCTGCTGTCGAGGCGCTGGCCATGGACGGCCACACCATGGAGTTCATCAAGGACCAGTACCGGCATGGCAAAACCATCCTGGTGCTGGGCGCCTCCACCGCTTTGCTGGAGAAAGCCGGTGTGCCGCTCACCTTGTCTAATGGAAAACCCGATCCGGGGCTGATCATTGCGGCATCGGCTGGCGCGGCCGATGCGGCAGCTCACTTCATCAAGGGCATTGCGCTGCATAGGCACACGGCCCGGGAAACCGATCCGCCGCGGGTGTGATGCGTTGAAACTCAAAAAAAAAACGCGGCCGAAGCCGCGTTTTTTTGAGGGAGAACTGTCGTTCTTATTCGACCTTGGCTTTCTTGCGCAGCTCTTCCTGGAAGGCGGCGAGTTTTTGCTGCTGCATCTGCTGGGCGATTTGCGGCTTGACTTCTTCAAACGCCGGCAGCTGGGCGCTACGGATATCGTCGATGCGGATGACGTGGTAGCCGAACTGCGATTTCACCGGCGTTTCCGTCGTCTGGCCTTTGCTCAGCTTGAGCAGGGCTTCGGTGAATTCAGGCACATAGCTGGACGGGTTGGCCCAGTCCAGATCGCCGCCCTTGGCGCCTGAGCCAGGATCCTTGGATTGCTTCTTGGCGATGGCTTCAAACTTGCCGCCTTTTTTCAGGCTGGCAATGATGGCGGTGGCTTCGGCTTCCTTTTCGACCAGGATGTGGCGGGCCTTGTATTCCTTGCCGCCGTTGGCTGCCGCAAACTTGTCGTATTCGGCCTTGAGGTCGGCATCGGTGACCGGATTGGCTTTCTGGTAATGGGCAAACAGCTCGCGAATCATCAGGGTCTGGCGCGCCAGTTCCATTTGCGTCTTGAAGTCGTCGCTGGCGGCGATGCCCTGCTTTTCGGCTTCCTGCATGAACACTTCGCGGGCGATGACCTCTTCGCGCAACTGGCCTTCCATTTCAGGCGTGACCGGGCGGCCCGCTTTGGCAACCTGCTGGGCCAGGGCGTCAAGCCGGGTCTTGGGCACAGCCTTGCCATTGACGATGGCGACGTTCTGGGCCATGGCGCCCGCGCTGAAGGCCAGCAGGCTTGCCATGGCCGTGGCCAGTAAAAGTTGTTTCTTCATGATCAAGTGGACATCCTTAAGAATAGTGCTTGTGAGTGGATTTGACGATTGCCCGCCAGAGGCCTGGCCTTCTTGCGAAAGATCAAGGCGCTCAGCTTGGCTTGACGATCTCAATAGCCAGGGCATGCAGACCCTGATCGATGAAATTTTGCATTGCATCATACACAAGCCGATGACAGGCCACGCGGCTCTTGCCTTCAAAGGCCGGGCTGGCAATGCGAACGCGAAAGTGCGAGCCAAAACCCTGTTCATTGGCGCCAGCGTGGCCGGCATGGGCAGCGCTCTCGTCCAGCACTTCGAGCCGGGTCGGCTGAAGCCGTTCCCGAAGCTGCTGCTCAATTTCCTTGACGCGCACGGGCAGGGCGGCGTTGCTGCTTGCTGAGGAGCTCATGATGTGCTGTCCGGCTTGATGTACTTGTTGAGAAAAAATGCCTGCGCCAGTACAAACACCAGCATCAGGCCCATGCCGCCGAACAGCTTGAAATTGACCCAGGTGCTGGTCGGGAAGTTGAAGGCGACCCACAGGTTCAGAAACCCCATGGCTGCAAAAAATGCGACCCAGCTCAAATTCACGTTGCGCCAGACCGGGTCGGGCAGCGCCATTTGCGCGCCCATGAGCGACTTGATGCCATTTTTCTTGAACACCAGCTGGCCCAGCAGCAGCGACGCGCCCATGACCCAATACAGCACCGTCGGCTTCCATTTGATGAAGCTTTCGCTGTGAAAATAAATGGTGGCGCTGCCCAGCGCGGTGACCAGCGCCAGGCTGACCCAGAGCATGGTATCGACCTTGCGGCCGCGCGCCTTGAGCCACAGAATCTGCAGCAGCGTGGCGACAATCACGACGACTGTGGCCAGCAGCACCGGTGCTTCAGCCGGGCCGACGACACCGCCCGAGACCATGAAGCCCAGCCAGTCGGTCGCCGTGCTGGCAGCCCAGTCCTTGTGGCCTTCGGCGTACTTGAACATACCGAAGAAAAGGGCAATTGGCAAAAAGTCGAACAGGATTTTCATGGGGCAATTATGTCGGAGCTATTTTTTGGTCAGAAAAAGAGTGTCAGCGGCCATCTCAGGCCAGGCCCTATAAGCTGGCGGCATGGCATTCCAAGCCAGCCAGGGCCGCGGAACCGGCTTTGCCGGGCCGCAGGCGCAGCGGCCCCCTCGGGGGGCAGCGCAGTACGCGAAGCGACAAGCGTGGAGGCTCACTTCGGCTTGAAATCGAGCGAGGCGGAGTTCATGCAGTAGCGCAGTCCGGTCGGCGCAGGGCCGTCGGGGAACACATGGCCCAGATGGGCGCCGCAGTTGGCGCAGACGGTTTCGGTGCGTGTCATGCCATGGGCCCGGTCCACATGCTCTTCAATCGCGCCTTCCCTGACTTCCTGTGAAAAGCTGGGCCAGCCGCAACCGGCATCGAACTTGGTGGACGAGTCGAAAAGCTCGGCGTCGCAGCAGATGCAGCGGTAGCTGCCTTCGGCATAGTTGTCTTCGTATTTGCCGGTGAAGGGACGCTCGGTGGCGGCGTGGCGGGTGACTTCGAAAGCCACGGGCTCCGCGCCTTTTTCAGCCAGCAGGGCTTTCCATTCGGCATCGGTTTTCCGGATTTTTACGCTCATGTCATGTCCTCGTGATTTGAAAAAGGGTTTACGAACTGCAACTGATGGCGATGGAGGAGGCCCAGTCGGGCGGGAAGCCGGCAAAGTCTTCATGGCCGGGATGCTCATCAAACGGGGACTGCAGCAAAGCCAGCAAGGTATCGACCTGCGAAAAGTCCTTTAGTTTCGCCGCCTGGATGGCTTCTTCGCCAAGATGGTTGCGCAGCACGTATTTTGGATTGCTTTTAAGCATCAAAACGGCCCTTTGCGCAACATCCACGGAGGCCAGCCGCTCTGAATACTGCAGTGCCCAGGCGTTGAAGGATTCGCGGTCAAAAAACAGGTCCCGCACCGGCTCATGGCCGCTTTGCACGCTAAAGCCGCACAGGCGGCGCCAGAAAATCGTGTAGTCCACGCGGTTAGCGGCCAGCAGGCGGAAGGTGCTGTCTATGAGTTCCTTGTCGTCAGCCTGTTCATCAGGCAGGCCGAGTTTGGCGCGCATCCGGGCTTGCAGCGCATCGGGGAAAACGGTCCTGTAGGACTCCAGCGCGGCCAGCGCGTCTTGCTGGTTCTCGATCAAGGGCAGCAAAGCCTGGCCGAGGCAGAACAGGTTCCAGTACGCCATGTTGGGCTGCTTGTTATAGGCATAGCGGCCCTGGCTGTCTGAATGGTTGCAGATGTGGCCGGGGTCAAACGCATCGAGGAACTGGAACGGGCCGTAGTCAATCGTCAGGCCCAGGATGCTCATGTTGTCGGTGTTCATCACGCCATGGCAAAAACCCACGGCCTGCCAGGCCGCCATCATGTGCGCCGTGCGTTCACTGACCGCCTGAAGCAGGGCCGCATAGGGCTGCCTGGCTTCCCGGCATTCCGGATAAAAACGGTCTATGACGTAATCCGCCAGCGTCTTGAGCTGCACATGCTGGTTGCTGTAGCTGAAATGCTCAAAATGGCCGAAGCGGATAAAACTCGGTGCCGTGCGGGTCACCACGGCGGCGGTTTCAATGTCTTCGCGTCGCACCGCCGCATCGGAGCCGGTGACACACAGCGCACGGGTGCTTGGAATGCCCAGCCCATGCATGGCTTCGGAGCACAGAAATTCGCGGATCGAACTGCGCAGCACGGCCCGGCCGTCGCCCATGCGGGAATAGGGCGTCAGGCCGGCGCCTTTGAGCTGGATTTCCTGCGGGCCTTTTGGCGTTTCCAGTTCCCCCAGCAGGATGGCCCGGCCATCGCCCAGTTGCCCGGCCCAGACGCCAAACTGGTGGCCGCTGTAAACGCTGGCCAGCGGCCTGGCGCCCGCTAGCGGCTGGTTGCCGGTCAGGGCGGCCAGCGCTTGGTCCGATTCCAGCCAGTGTTCTTGCAGGCCCAGTTCGCGCGCCAGGGAATGGTTGCGCCCGACCCAATAGGGCGAGGGCAGGGGGCGGGGGGAAAGTTCGGTGTAGAAGTCCGGACCCAGGCCGGCAAAGCTATTGACCCATTTCAGGTCGGGTTCGGCACGATGAAGGTCGGCTGTTGCCGTGTCGGTTTCAAGTCTCATGGCTGGATTGTGCTATCGGGCAAGCAGCCCTGTGCAGCAAGGGGTAAGCATGGCACCCCGTGCCGTGGGCTGTCGCCAAGGTGACGCAGCTACGGAGTTTCCCGCAGCAAGCCGGGGAATGCGGCCTGTACTATGGACCCTTGGTTGATTTGGTTTTCATGGCATGCCCGGCCGGGCAGAAAAGGACGCAGACGATGTTAGGTTTAATGCAGAACCAGCCCTTGCTGATTTCATCGCTGATCGAATTCGCCGCACGCCATCATGGCGATGCAGAAATCGTGTCGCGCCGGGTGGAGGGCGACATCCACCGCTACACCTATAAGGAGGCTGCCCAGCGCTCGCGTCAGGTGGCCCATGCGCTCGATGCGCTCAAGCTGGAGTTCAGTGACCGCGTGGCCACGCTGGCCTGGAACGGCTACCGGCACTTCGAGCTTTATTACGGCGTCAGCGGCTCGGGCCGGGTGCTGCACACCATCAACCCGCGCCTGCATCCTGACCAGATTGCCTGGATCGCCAGCCACGCGGAGGACCAGGTGCTGTGCTTTGACCTGAGCTTTCTGCCGCTGGTGCAGGCCGTCCACGGCAGCTGCCCCACCATCAGACACTACATCGCGCTGTGCGATGCGGACAAGCTTCCGGCTGATTCAGGCATTCCCCATCTGCAGAGCTACGAAAGCTGGATTGGCAAGCAGCCGGGCGACTACGACTGGCCCAGCTTTGATGAAAACACCGCGTCCAGCATGTGCTACACCAGCGGCACCACCGGCCACCCCAAGGCGGCGCTGTACAGCCACCGCTCCAGCACGCTGCATGCGTATGCAGCGGCATTGCCCGATGTGATGGGCATCTCGGCGCGCGATGCGGTTTTGCCGGTGGTTCCGATGTTTCACGTCAACGCCTGGGGTATTCCGTATTCGGGCGCGCTCACGGGGGCCAAGCTGGTTTTTCCCGGCCCGGCGCTCGATGGCAAGTCGGTGTATGAACTGATGGAGGCCGAGAAAGTCACTTATGCCGCCGGCGTGCCCACCGTGTGGCAAATGCTGCTGACACACATGAAGTCCGCAGGCCTGCGGTTTTCAAGCCTGCGCCGTACCGTGATTGGCGGCGCGGCTTGTCCGCCGGCCATGATTGCAGCCTTCAATGACGACTACGGCGTGGAAGTGCTGCATGCCTGGGGCATGACCGAAATGAGCCCGCTGGGAACGCTCTGCACCCTCAAGAACAAGCATGACCGCCTGCCCGAAAGCGAAAAAATGAAGATCCGCCTCAAGCAGGGGCGGGCGATTTACGGCATCGACATGAAAATCGTCGATGGGGCGGGCAAGCAACTGGCCTGGGATGGCAAGACTTACGGCGACCTGCTGGTCAAGGGGCCGTGGGTGATACGCGAGTACTACAAGGGCGACAGCGACCCGCTGGTCGATGGCTGGTTTCCGACTGGCGACGTGGCTACCATCGACGCCGATGGTTACATGCAGATCACCGACCGCAGCAAGGATGTCATCAAATCGGGCGGCGAATGGATCAGCTCGATTGACATTGAAAACATTGCGGTGGCGCATCCTGCGGTGCTCATGGCGGCGTGTATCGGCATGCCGCATCCCAAATGGGATGAGCGCCCCATCGTGGCCGTGGTAAAAAAGCCGGGCATGGCGGTCACCCGCGAAGAGCTTCTCAAGTTTTACGAGGGCAAGACCGCCAAATGGCAAATCCCCGATGACGTGGTGTTTATGGACGCCATTCCGATGGGGGCGACCGGCAAGATGCTCAAGACCCGGCTGCGCGAGATGCTCAAGGACTACAAACTGCCGCCAAACTGACAGGCCGCCGTGATGATCCAGGGCCCGACCCGCCATCGGGCTTTTTTTGTTTTTCATTCAGGCGATCCATCATGAATCTGGAGTTTTTCACCATCTCCCTGCTCAATGGCTTGAGCTACGGGCTGCTGCTGTTCATGCTCAGCTCGGGGCTGACACTCATCTTCAGCATGATGGGCGTGCTTAATTTTGCCCACACCTCCTTCTATATGGTGGGCGCCTATCTGGCCTACAGCACGTCGCAGGTGATCGGCTTCTGGTGGTCGCTGCTGGCGGCACCCGTGCTGGTGTTTGTGATGGGGGCCGCGTTTGAACGCTTTTGCCTGCGCCGGGTGCACAAGTTCGGCCATGTCCCGGAGCTGCTCGTGACCTTTGGCCTGTCTTATCTGCTGCTGGAAGGGGTCCAGCTCGTCTGGGGCCGATCGGCGGTCAACTATGTGCTGCCCAACGGCTTGCAGGGGCCGCTTTTCACGCTGTTCGGCACCCAGTTTCCCAAATCGCGCGCCTTCATCATGTTCATTTCGCTGGCCATGCTGGCCGGCATCTGGCTGCTCCTGACGCGCACCCGCATCGGTCTGGTGATCCAGGCCGCACTGACGCATCCCGAGATGGCGCAAGCGCTCGGCCACAACGTGCCTCGCGTCTTCATGCTGGTGTTTGGCGGCGGCGCGGCGCTGGCGGGGCTGGCCGGCGTGGTGGGCGGCAATACCTTCATCACCGAGCCCGCCATGGCCGGCTCGGTCGGCGCGATCATCTTTGTCGTGGTGGTGGTGGGCGGCCTGGGTTCGCTCAGCGGGGCCTTTCTGGCGTCCCTCCTGATCGGGCTGATACAGACCTTTGCGGTCGCCATGGACCAGTCGCTGATGACACTCCTTGGCCGCTTCAGCTACACGGTCACGCCTGAAACCCCGGGCTA
>JBDSZF010000156.1:0-4895 GCA_039925285.1 Polaromonas sp. | reverse complement strand
CCAGGTCCACCACTTCGTGACCGGTCAGCTTGCTCCAGCCGTCAGTGGCCACCTTGCCGTCTTTCGCATCGAGCCCGACGATGATGTGGCCGCCAAACGCGGTGCAGGCGTCCTGCAGGAAGCCGGGGTTTTTCACCGCCGCCGTGCCGATGATGACGTAGCGCAGCCCTGCATCGAGGTAACGCTCGATGGTGTCCAGGTCGCGAATGCCGCCGCCCAGTTGCACATCGATCTCGTTGCCCACTTCGGCCAGGATGCGCTTGATGGCGGCCTCGTTTTTGGGCTTGCCTGCAAACGCGCCGTTCAAATCGACCAGATGCAGGCGTCGCGCCCCCTTGTCAACCCAGCTGCGCGCCATGGCCGCCGGATCTTCTCCGAAAGTGGTGGATTGGTCCATGTCGCCCTGTTTCAGGCGGACGCAGTGACCGTCTTTCAGGTCAATCGCGGGGATGAGTAGCATGTTGGACTAGAAGAAAACGGTTAGTAAGGTTGAAAAATGATTCGCCCTGCCATCAGGGCGCCATCGCGAAAACAAGGCTGATCAGGGATTCCAGTGCAGAAAATTACGGTACAGGGCCAAGCCCTGTTCGGCGCTTTTCTCCGGATGGAACTGAGTCGCAAAAATATTATCGCGCGCTATCGCCGCTGCAAAGCGCCCGCCATAGTCTGCCTCGCCCGCGATGTGGCGCGCATCTGACGGACGGGCGTAAAAGCTGTGAACAAAATAGAAATACGAGCCATCGGGCACGCCCGCCCAGACCGGATGGGCTTGCGCGCCGCCTGGGTGCGACTGGTAAACCTGGTTCCAGCCCATTTGCGGCACCTTGAAGCGGCTGCCGTCAGGCTGGAGCTTGCCGGCAAGATCGAACTTGACCACCTCGCCATGGATCAGCCCCAGACCGGGCGTGGGCGCACCGTCCAGCCCCTCATGGCTGTTGTCCAGCAGCATCTGCATGCCGACACACACGCCAAACAGTGGTTTGCTGGCAGCCGCATGCAGCACGGCACCTAACAGGCCGGATTGTTCCAGCGCCAGCATGCAGTCGTGCATGGCGCCCTGACCAGGCAGCACGACGCGTTCAGCGTCCAGTACCTCCTGCGCACGGGACGTGACCACGACCTCGTAACCGCTGGCCTGGGCCACATGCTGGACGGCTTGTGACACCGACCGCAGATTGCCTGAACCGTAATCGACCACTGCCACCGTTTTCAAATTAGACATGCTTACAGCGAGCCCTTGGTCGAGGGGATCACGCCGGCAGAACGCGGATCGATTTCCAGTGCCATGCGCAAGGCCCTGGCAAAAGCCTTGAAAACGGTTTCTGCCTGGTGATGGGCATTTTCGCCTTTGAGGTTGTCGATGTGCAGCGTGACAAACGCATGGTTCACAAAGCCCTGGAAGAACTCATAGGCCAGCTGGCTGTCAAAGGTGCCGATCATGCCGCTTTTGAAGGGCACATTCATGACCAGGCCAGGACGCCCCGAAAAATCGACCACCACGCGTGACAGCGCTTCATCGAGCGGCACATAGGCGTGGCCATAGCGGCGCAGGCCTTTTTTGTCCCCCACGGCCTGGGCCACCGCCTGGCCCAGCGTGATGCCGACATCTTCCACCGTGTGGTGACCGTCGATGTGCAGGTCGCCTTCGGCGTGAATATCCAGATCAATCAGCCCGTGGCGGGCGATCTGGTCGAGCATGTGGTCAAAAAATCCGATGCCGGTGGACAGCTTTGCCTGCCCGGTGCCGTCGAGGTTGACCTTGACGGTGATTTTGGTTTCGGCGGTGTTGCGCGAGACTTCGGCGGTGCGCGCAGCGGGTAATGAGGCAGTAGTGGAGATCGTCATAGGGATTGTTCAAGTGCGGCCAGCATCTGTGCGTTTTCCTCGGCGGTGCCGACGGTCAGGCGCAAACAGTTGGCCAGCAATGGATGCATTTTAGAAACGTTTTTGACCAGCACCTTGCGATTTTTCAATCCCTCAAAGGCTTTGGCGGCATCCGGCATGCGGACCAGGATCATGTTGGCATCGCTTTTCCAGGCCTTGACGCCCGGCAAGGCGTTGAGCGCGTCGAACAGCAAGGCGCGCTGGGCTCTCAATTCCTGCGCCTGTGCGGCAAACACATCCCGGTGTTCCAGCGCAAAAAGCGCACATTCATAGTTGAGCACGCTGATGTTGTAGGGCGGGCGCACCTTGTCGATCTCGGCAATCAGCGCTTTCGGGCCCATCATGTAACCCAGCCGCACGCCGGCCAGGCCGAACTTGCTCAGGGTACGCATCAGCAGCACGTTGCCATGCGTTGCGAGGCGGTCGATGTAGCTCTTGCTCGAAAACGGCTGATAGGCTTCATCGATCACGACCAGGCCTGGCGCGGCCGCAATGATTTTCTCGATCACCGCGTCATCCCACAGATTGGCCGTGGGGCTGTTCGGGTAGGCCAGGTAAATAAGGGTCGGCTGGTGTTGGGCAATGGCGGCCAGCATGGCGGCTTCGTCGAGTTCAAAGTCGGCGCGCAGGTCCACGCCGACGAATTTCAGGCCCTGCAGCTGCGCGCTCACGGCGTACATCACAAAACCCGGCAGCGGCGCCAGGATGCTTCCGCCTTCGACATCGCAGGCCATGGCCAGCAGCGAAATCAGCTCATCCGAGCCGTTGCCCAGCATGATGTCAAAACCTTCGGGCATCTGCGCATAGTCGGCCAGGGCCTTGCGCAGGTCATTGACGCGGCCATCGGGATAACGGTTCAGCGCCAATGCGCCCAGCCGTTGTCCCAGGTGGGCCTGCAGAGCGGCAGGCAGCCGGTGCGGATTTTCCATCGCATCGAGCTTGACCATGCCGGCCGAGTCCTGAATGGCGTAGGCCTGCATGGACTGCACGTCCTGCCGGATCAGTTTTTTAAGTTTCGGGTCCAGTGTCGAATCAGGCGCGGTCATTTATTCACTCTCATGTCGGGTACGGTATGCAAACGCAGTTCGGCGGCGCGCGCATGCGCCTGCAGGCCTTCGCCATAAGCGAGTTCGGCGGCAATCTTGCCCAGAATCTGGGCACCGGCTTCGCTGACTTCGATCAGGCTGGAACGTTTCTGGAAGTCATAGACGCCCAGCGGGCTGGAAAAGCGCGCCGTCCCGCTGGTGGGCAGCACATGGTTGGGGCCGGCGCAGTAGTCGCCCAGGCTTTCGCTGGTGTAGGCACCGAGGAAAATGGCACCCGCATGCTTGAGCAGCGGCTCCCAGCGATGCGGGTCACGGCTGGACACTTCCAGATGCTCGGGCGCAATCCGGTTGCTGATGGCGCAGGCCTCTTCCATGCTGCGGGTGTGGATCAGCGCACCCCGGTCGGTCAGCGACCTGGCAATGATGTCGGCACGCGGCATGGCGGGCAGCAGGCGGTTGATGGCTTGCTGCACTTCGTCGATATAGGCCGCATCAGGGCAAAGCAGGATGCTCTGGGCCAGTTCGTCATGCTCGGCCTGGCTGAACAGGTCCATCGCCACCCAGTCGGCAGGCGTCGTGCCATCGGCCAGCACCAGGATTTCGGACGGACCGGCAATCATGTCGATGCCGACCGTGCCGAATACCCGCTTTTTGGCGCTGGCGACATAAGCGTTGCCGGGGCCGGTGATCTTGTCCACCTTAGGCACGGTGGCCGTCCCGTAGGCCAGTGCGGCCACGGCCTGCGCGCCGCCAATGGTGAAGGCGCGGCTCACGCCGGCCACATAGGCGGCCGCCAGCACCAGCGCGTTCTTTTCGCCCCTGGGCGTGGGAACGACCATGATGATTTCGCCGACGCCGGCCACATGGGCGGGAATGGCATTCATCAGCACCGACGAGGGGTAAGCCGCCTTGCCACCCGGCACGTAAATGCCGACGCGGTCCAGCGGCGTGACTTTTTGACCGAGCAAGGTGCCGTCTTCGTCGCGGTAGCTCCAGCTTTCGCCGTTGGCCTTTTTTTGCGCCTCGTGGTAGGTCCGCACGCGCCTGGCGGCGGCTTGCAATGCGTCACGCTGGGCAGCGGGGATCTCGTCGAACGCCGCTTTGAGTTCAGCCTGCGTGAGTTCGAGTTCAGCCATCGACGCAGCGCTCAGGCCGTCAAAACGGGCGGTGTACTCCAGCACCGCCGCATCGCCGCGCTGCTGCACATCGGCCAGGATGTCGGCCACCCGCTGCTCAATTTGCGCATCGGTATCGGCCGACCAGTGCAGCCGCGCCTTGAATTGCGCTTCAAAATCGCTGTCAGAGCAGCAAAGGCGGGCGGGCGTAGCGAGCAGTTTCATGGCGATCAGATGGTGGCAGGCTGGGCAAGTGTCAAGGCAAACGCATCAATCAATTTGCGGATGGGCTCGTGCTTGAGCTTGAGCGCGGTCTGGTTCACCACCAGGTGCGAACTGATGTCCATGATGCGCTCGACCTCGACCAGATGATTGGCCTTGAGCGTGTTGCCGGTCGAGACCAGATCGACGATGGCGTCGGCCAGCCCGGTCAGCGGTGCCAGTTCCATGCTGCCATAGAGCTTGATCAGATCGACGTGAACGCCCTTGGTGGCAAAGAAATCGCGGGCAATGGCCACATACTTGGTGGCGACCTTCAGGCGCGAGCCCTGCCTGACCGCCGCTGCATAGTCAAAGCCTTCACGCACCGCCACGCTGATGCGGCATTTGGCGATCTGCAGATCGAGCGGCTGGTACAGGCCGTCGCTGCCTGATTCGAGCAGCGTGTCCTTGCCGACCACGCCCAGATCGGCACCGCCATACTGCACATAGGTCGGCACGTCGGTGGCACGCACCAGCACCACGCGCAAATCAGGCTGGTTGGTATCGAGAATCAGCTTGCGGGATTTTTCGGGGTCATCCAGCACCTCGATGCCGGCGGTCCTGAGCAGCGGCAGGATGTCGTCGAAGA
>JBDSZF010000155.1:0-5028 GCA_039925285.1 Polaromonas sp. | reverse complement strand
ACTGAACTGGAAAACCGAAAAGCCGATCTGGCCGCTTCCACGCAGGCGGCGATTGTGGACGTGCTGCTTAAAAAAACCCTGGCCGCCATGTCGCAAACCGCTCTCAAGCGGCTGGTGGTGGCCGGCGGTGTCGGCGCCAATGCCTTGCTGCGCAGTCAGCTCAACGCCGCCTGCAGGCAGCGCGGCATCCGCGTGCATTACCCCGAGCTGGAGTTCTGCACCGACAACGGCGCCATGATCGCGATGTCTGCCGGCATGCGGCTGCAGGCCGGGCTGGTGAATCTGGACCTGCTGAAAAACCGCTACACCTTTGACGTGAAGCCGCGCTGGAATCTTTCCGAATTCCAGTCAGTACCCGCTCAAGCCCCGCTCAACGCCTGACGCTGAAGTGGTGGGCATGAAAAGGCTTCGCCGCCCTGGCGTGCCTTGATATTCAAACCAAAAAAACAGGATAAGTCTTTATGCGCAATCTTTTCAAACGCACTGCCGCAGCTTTGGGCCTGGGCTTGTCACTGCTGGCCCAGGCGCAACCCGCACCGCAGCCGCCGGTGCGGATTGCCCTGATCGAAAGCCTGTCGGGCGCCTTTGCCAACACCGGCGAAGCGGTGTTTCGCAACCTGGTCTGGGCCACCGAGCGTGTCAATGCGCGCGGCGGCGTCAAGCTTGCCGATGGCCGGCATCGTCTGGTGATCGAACGCTATGACAGCAAGGGCCAGAACGAGGAAGCGCTGGCCGCCTTGCGCTCGGCGATTGACGATGGCGTGACCGTGATTGCGCAGGGCAATTCATCGTCGGTTGCGGCGGCGCTGATCGACGCCATCAACAAGCACAATGAACGCGAGCCGGGCAAGCGGGTGCTGTTTCTCAACTATTCGGCGGTTGATCCCATTTTGACCAACGAGAAATGCAGCTACTGGCATTTCCGCTTTGACGCCCATGCCGACATGCGCATGGCCGCGCTGATGGAGGTGTTCAAGGATGACAGGGCGCTCAAAAAAGTGTACCTGATCGGGCAGGACTACAGCTTTGGCCAGGCGGTGCTGCGCGAAGCCCGCAAGCAGATTGCTGCGCAGCGGCCCGATGTCGAGGTTGTGGGCGACGAGCTGCATCCGATCGGGCGGGTCAAGGACTTCATTCCCTATGCGGTCAAGATCAAGACCAGCGGCGCGCAGGCGGTGCTGACGGGCAACTGGGGTAATGATCTGACGCTGCTCATCAAGGCGGCCAGGGAAGTCGGCTACGAAGGCAAGTTCTACACCTTTTATGGCAACGCGCTGGGGGTTCCTGCCGCGCTCGGTGATGCCGGTGTCGGCAAGGTGATCGCCGTGGCCGACTGGTTCCCCAACACGCCGGGTGCCGCTTCCGAAACTTTTTACCAGTCCTTTCGCCAGCGCTTTCCCAAACCCCAGGACGACTATGTGCACATGCGCATGCAGCTGATGATCGAAATGCTGGCCCAGAGCCTCGAAAAAGCTGGCAGCAGCGATGCCGCCGCCGTAGCCGCCCAGATGGAAAATGCCACGGTGAATTTTTCAGGCTTCAAGGGCAGCATGCGCGCCGCAGACCACCAGTTCCAGCAGCCGCTGGCGGTGGCGATGATGGGCCGGCAGGGCGCGCCAGGGGTGAAATTTGATGTCGAAGGATCGGGCTACGGCTTTCGCGTCATCAAGATGATTTCGGCGCAGCGGGCCGAGCAGCCCGCCAGCTGCAAGATGGTGCGGCCATGAAAGCCCTCACCACTTCAGCTCAGGACTATTGAAAGGCGTGCATGAGACAGACCGTCTTGAATCTTGAGGAATCGATGATCCGCCAGGTCGCCAATGCGGGCCTGGGCCGCAGCGATGTGCTGAAGTTCTGGTTTGGCGAAAGCGACGAGACGACGCCGGCCTTTATCCGCGATGCCGCCATTGCTTCGCTGCAGCAGGGCGAGACTTTTTATGCCCACAACCTCGGCTTGCCCGAATTGCGCGAAGCCATTGCCGATTATTCGACAGGCTTGCGCTGCCCAGGTGCGGCACCGATTGGCGCTGAGCGCATTGCCGTGACCTCGGGCGGTGTCAATGCCCTGATGCTGGCCGTGCAGGCGCTGGTGGATGCGGGCGACGAGGTGGTGGCGGTCACACCGGTCTGGCCCAACCTGACGGCCCAGCCGCTGATCATGGGCGCCCGCCTGCGTTGCGTCAGCCTCAAGCCGGTGGCCGGGCAATGGCAGCTCGACATGACGGAGCTGCTCGCTGCCATCACGCCCAACACCAAACTGCTGATCGTCAATGCACCGAACAATCCGACCGGCTGGACCCTGAGCCGCGCCGAGCAGGAAACCCTCCTGGCGCATTGCCGCCAGACTGGCACCTGGATTCTGGCCGACGAGGTCTATGAACGCCTGTATTTCGAGCCCACGCCCAAGGGCTGCGCGCCCAGCTTTCTGGACATTGCAGCGCCTGAAGACCGGCTGGTCGTTGTCCACAGTTTTTCCAAGAGCTTCCTGATGACCGGCTGGCGCCTGGGCTGGCTGGTCATGCCCGTTTACATGACGCCGCACATGGGCAAGCTGGTCGAGTTCAACACTTCCTGTGCGCCGGTCTTCATCCAGCGGGCGGGACTGGCCGCGCTGCAAGGAAGCGCCGATGTGACGCCACAACTGGTGGCGCATCTCAAAACCTGCCGCGATACGCTGGTGCCGCTGCTGCAGGGCGTGCCGGGCGTGGAAGTGGCGCCCGCCCAAGGCGGCATGTACGCTTTTTTCAGGCTGTCGGACCAGGACCGATTCGGCGACTCGCTGGAAACGGCGAAGCGGCTCGTTGTCGAGGCCGGGCTGGGGCTGGCACCGGGCAATGCTTTCATGGTCAATCCCGGACCCGAGGCCCAGGGCTGGTTGCGCTGGTGTTTCGCCAGCAAGGATATGGGCAGGCTGGAGCAGGGCGTTGATCGCTTGAAGCGCTGGCTTGCTGGGCTATAATCCGAGGCTCTGCGCTTGGAGGCGCTGCCTTGACAGGCAGAAGCTCATTTGCAGAAAGCACGACGAAAGCGGTCAAGTCCCAATAGTGGGAACACTGCTTCGTTCGCAAGTGCAACACCGTTGCAAGAGGAAAAACCATGATCGCAAAATCAATCAAGGCCGAGATTGTCAAGGACAATGCCCGTTCCGCCCTAGATACCGGCAGTCCTGAAGTTCAGGTCGGCCTGCTGACCGGCCGCATCAACGAATTGATGCCTCACTTCAAGACCCATGCCAAAGATCACCACGGTCGCCGTGGCCTGTTGCGCATGGTGAGCCGTCGCCGCAAGCTGCTGGACTATCTGAAGTCCAGGGATGCATCCCGTTATGTCGCGCTGATCGCCAAGCTTGGCCTGCGTAAGTAATCGGTAAACCCAAACAACAAGCGCCTGAGTTAGTTCACTAGCTCAGGCGTTTTGCACTTTAAAACTGCAAAAAATCGTATTCAACTTTCTGAAGTGCCCTGGGCGCAACGGACGACATCGGAGCAAGGTCCCGCGAACACGCGCTGTGTCATTCCATAAAAGAAGAGGTCCTGAGTTTTCAGGCGTTTTATGGAATGGCATCGTGTTCAGCCAGCCGTCACTCCGGGCTTTTGGCGCAGCCTGATGTGCCTTGAAAAATGGAGAAATTAACATGAGCATTTTTAATAAAGTCACCAAATCCTTCCAGTGGGGCCAGCACAAGGTCACGATGGAAACCGGCGAAATGGCACGCCAGGCTGGCGGCGCTGTCGTCGTTGACATGGACGGCACCGTGGTGCTGGCCACCGTCGTCGCCAAGACCGATGCCAAGCCCGGCCAGGATTTCTTCCCGCTGACCGTCGATTACCTTGAAAAAACCTACGCCGCTGGCCGCATTCCCGGCAGTTTCTTCAAGCGCGAAGGCCGCCCCAGCGAATTTGAAACACTGACATCTCGCCTGATCGACCGTCCGATCCGCCCGCTGTTCCCTGAAGGCTTCTTCAACGAAGTTCAGGTTGTGATTCATGTGCTGTCGCTCAATCCTGAAGTCGAAGGCGACATTCCTGCGCTGATCGCTTCGAGCGCTGCGCTGTCGATTTCCGGCATTCCGTTCAACGGCCCGATTGGCGCTGCCCGCGTTGCCTACATCGACGGCCAGTATGTGTTGAACCCTGGCAAGACCCAGCTCAAGGATTCCACGATGGACCTGGTGGTGGCCGGTACCGAAGCGGCCGTGCTGATGGTCGAGTCCGAAGCCAGGCAGCTGTCTGAAGAAATCATGCTCGGCGCCATTGTGTTTGGCCACGAGCAGGGCAATATCGCCATCAATGCGATTCATGAACTGGTTCGCGATGCCGGCAAGCCGGTCTGGGCCTGGCAAGCGCCTGCCAAAGACGATGTGCTGATCTCCAAGGTGATTGCACTGGCCGAAGAAAAGCTGCGCGCCGCCTACCAGATTCGCAACAAGCAGGCCCGCACCCACGCCACGCGCGAAGTGACCACCTGGACCAAGATGGGCCTGAAAGCCGAAGGCGTTGAATTTGACGGCGTTGCCGTTGAAGGCATGCTGTTCGACATCGAAGCCAGGATCGTCCGCAGCCAGATCCTGGCTGGCGATCCGCGCATCGACGGCCGCGACACGCGCACCGTGCGTCCAATTGAAATCCGCAACAGCGTGCTGCCGCGCACCCACGGTTCTGCACTGTTCACGCGTGGTGAAACCCAGGCGCTGGTCGTGACCACGCTCGGCACCGAGCGCGATGCCCAGCGCATTGACGCCTTGAGCGGTGACTACGAAGACCGCTTCATGCTGCACTACAACATGCCTCCGTTCGCCACCGGCGAAACCGGCCGTGTGGGCAGACCGAAACGCCGCGAAATCGGCCACGGCCGCCTGGCCAAGCGCGCGCTGATCGCCGTGCTGCCTTCGAAAGAAGAATTCCCGTACACAATGCGCGTGGTCAGCGAGATCACCGAATCCAACGGCTCGTCATCGATGGCTTCGGTCTGCGGCGGCTGCCTGTCGCTGATGGACGCCGGCGTGCCGATGAAGGCCCATGTGGCCGG
>JBDSZF010000154.1:0-7114 GCA_039925285.1 Polaromonas sp. | reverse complement strand
CAGCTTCTAGCGCAAGCAGGGCGTGCGCAGGCAGCTATTAAAAACAGAGTAAATGGCCATCCGTTTCGTCAGCTATTTCATCTCCATCCCGGAATACGGGCGAAATGAGTTCGCCTATCGTTGGGGGCGTCATCTGATGCAAAATGATGCCTCTATTGATGCAGGAGGCTGACGATGCGAACTACACTGACGATTGATGATGAACTCTTTGCCAAGGCGGTGGCGCTGGCAGAGCCGGGTGTCGAGAAGTCCGAACTGATCAGGGAATGCGTCAAGGCCTTCATTCAGCGCCAGACTGCCCGCCGCCTGGCCGCCTTGGGCGGACAAGCCCCTGACATCGAGCTGGTCCCGCGCCGGCGCGAAGAAACATCCGCCTCATGAATGTGCTCGTTGACACCTCGGTGTGGGTGGGGCATTTCAGGCAACGCAATGAGCGCCTTGTTGCTTTGCTGGAGGATGGCATGGTCGTGTGTCATCCCTATCTGGTGGCGGAAGTGGCCTGTGGAACCCCACCGAACCGGCAAAACATCATCGCCATGCTGGCCGAGCTTGAAAGCACGCCTGTTGCGTCACAGGATGAACTGCTGGCATTGATGGAGCGCCGAAACCTGTACGGTCGAGGTTGCGGGTTTGTGGACATGAGCCTGCTGGCCTCGGCGCTGCTGTCAGGCCAAACGCTGCTGTGGACGCTGGATAAACGGCTGGAGTCGGTTGCTACCGAGGTGAATGTGGCCTATCGCCCGGTTTACGACGCCTGAGCAGCCGACCATAAAGGCTATGTCACCGTTAGTTGTGGATATTCAGCCCACCATAGGGGAAAAAATCATCGCTCCTCCTATGGAGTCGGAGATTTCCACATTTAACGGTGACATAGCCACCATAAATGAAACAGGTGATCCGGGTATAAAACGGTCTGGCTGAACATGCAGCGCATCCTGGACTTTGCCAGCAGTTTTGGTTACCGGAATGCCTTCACCCCGGTTTGCCATCCACCCGCACCCGCGCCAGCACCGGCCAGTAACTCACGGCATACAGCGCAAAGCCGCTTGACCACAGTGCGGCGGACCCGAGCACCGAGTTGACGAGCTGAGCCGGTGCAATCGGTGGCACAAACACGCGGATCAGCGCGGCGGCCAGCACCAGCAGGTAGCACACCACGTCGGCGCGGCCAGCCTTGAGCGGCCGGCCGGTGTGGCCCAGCGCGGTGCGGGTCATCATGCCGATGATGAGCCCGCCGATGGCGCCCACCGTCAAGGCATGGACGGCCACCGAGGGCATGACCCAGCCCAGTTCGGCCAGGCCGCGCAGCGCCAGATGCACCGGAATCCAGAAGTACGCTATATGCAGCACCCAGACCAGCGGCGTGCGGCCGGTTTTCCAGGGCTGCCAGAGCGCCCAGCGGGCCAGCTGCGCGGCTGCGCAAAGGCCAGCCAGTGCGGCCAGTGGCGTGCCGTGCAGCTGCAGCACATCGGCCGGCAGCAGCGCCAGCGTGGTGCCGAGCGCCGCTTTTTCGAGCCAGGGGCGCTTGGTGGCGCTGGCGCCCGCGATGCTGTTGGTGAACATCGGAATCACGCCGATGGACTGTGTGACATCAGGATTTCCTTCTGGCCAGCGCAGGGGAAAGGTGGTTTGGGCTGCATGGCCGCAAGGTCTTCACGCGCCGCCGCAGCCACCGCAGCAGCCGCCGTTGCTGTGGCCGGACGCCAGCCGCGTAATGGCGACGCGCCAGGTGCCAGGGCCTTGTTCCAGGTAATCCCACGAAAACTTGCCGGGCAGGTCAACCATGAACTGGAAGTGCAGCGGCTTGGGGTCGTGGTCGTTGATCAGCTCCATGGCTTCGCCGGAACCGAGCTGGCTGAAGCTTGAAAAAATCACTGCATGCCGATCGTGCGGCACAATCCAGAACTCCGGCCAGCCGTGGCCGCAGGTATTTCGCGGCGCTGCCCCGAAAGGCTAAAGCGGCACGGCGGTGGTGGACTTCACCCGGTCCATCACGAAGCTGGTCTTGCAGTCCTGCACGCTGGGGTGCTTGAGCAGGGTGTCCATGATGAATTTGCTGTAATGGGCCATGTCGCGCACCAGCAGGCGCAGCAGATAGTCCATCTCGCCAGTCAGCGCGGCGCATTCGACCACCTCGGGCCAGGTCTGCACGCTGGCACGAAAGATGTCCATGGGGTTGCGCTTGTGGCTTTCGGTATTCTTTTCCAGCCGCACATTGATGTAGGCCGTCAGGCCCAGCCCCACGGCTTCGGGCTTGACGAGGGCCACATAGCGGTCGATGACCCTGGATTCTTCCAGCCGCTTGACCCGGCGCAGCACCGTGCTGGGCGACAGGCTGACCTGCTCGGCAATCTGGTCGTAAGTGGCGCGGCCATCGGCCTGGAGCGTGCGCAATATCAGCCTGTCAATTTTGTCCAGAGTTTCCATGGCTACAAATTCGCATTTATATTGCAAAAAAGAGCACTATAGCGCCTGAAATTGCATGAATACTGCGCCATGCCTGCGAGATGATTGATGGGTTCAGCGTGTTCGCTCCAATGCGCGCACGCACATGCCAAACCTCACAAGGAATCACCATGACTGACCTGTTCGACAACCCGATGGGCCTGATGGGCTTTGAATTCGTCGAGTTCGCCTCGCCCGTGCCGGGCCTGCTCGAGCCGGTGTTCGAGCGCATGGGCTTCACGCTGGTGGCGAAGCACCGCTCCAAGGACGTGGTGCTGTACCGCCAGGGCGAGATCAACTTCATCGTCAACCGCGAATCCAGGAGCGTCGCCGGCTACTTTGCCGCCGAGCACGGCCCGAGCGCCTGCGGCATGGCGTTTCGCGTCAGGGATGCGCACTACGCCTACAACCGCGCGCTCGAACTGGGCGCGCAGCCGATCGAGATTCCGACCGGGCCGATGGAGCTGCGCCTGCCCGCCATCAAGGGCATCGGCGGCGCGCCGCTGTACCTGATCGACCGCTTTGAAGACGGCAAATCGATCTACGACATCGATTTCGTTTTTCTTGACGGCGTGGACCGCCATCCGCCCGGCCACGGCCTCAAGCTGATCGACCACCTGACGCACAACGTGTACCGCGGCCGCATGGCGTTCTGGGGCGGCTTTTACGAAAAGCTGTTCAACTTCCGCGAGATCCGCTACTTCGACATCCAGGGCGAATACACCGGCCTGACCTCGCGCGCCATGACCGCGCCCGACGGCAGGATCCGCATTCCGCTCAACGAGGAAGCCAGGCAGGGCGGCGGCCAGATCGAGGAATTCCTGCTCAAGTTCAACGGCGAAGGCATCCAGCACATTGCGCTGATCTGCGACGACCTGCTGGCGACCGTGGACAAGCTCGCGCTGGCCGGCGTGCCCTTGATGACGGCGCCGAGCGATAGCTACTACGAGATGCTCGATGGCCGCCTGCCAGGCCACGGCCAGCCGGTGCCTGAATTGCAGACGCGCGGCATTTTGCTCGACGGCAGCACCGAAGGCACTACTCAAGGGGAAAGGCCGCGCCTGCTGCTGCAGATCTTCTCGCAGCCGCAGCTCGGGCCGGTGTTCTTCGAGTTCATCGAGCGCAAGGGCGACGAGGGCTTTGGCGAGGGCAATTTCAAGGCGCTGTTCGAGTCGCTCGAGCGCGACCAGATCCAGCGCGGCGCCTTGAGCGTGGAGGCCTGACAGTCGAGCGGTTTCATGCCGGAGCCGGAGGTACATCATCATGCAAACCCCATTGAACGACACCGTGAAGCATGGCCTGGCAGCGGGCAGCGCCAGCCTGCCGGGCCGTCCTGACTGGACCATGGAGCAGGGCTGGCACAACTACAGCATCGAAGAGCATGCCACCTGGAGGACGCTGTTCGAGCGCCAGACCAGGCTGCTGCCGGGGCGCGCCTGCGACGAGTTCGTGCAGGGAATGCGTGACCTGCCGATAGGCGCGGACGAGATTCCTGACTTCCGCCGCCTGTCCGACATCCTGATGCAGCGCACCGGCTGGCAGGTGGTCGCAGTGCCGGGTCTGGTGCCTGACGAGGTGTTCTTCGAGCACCTGGCCAATCGGCGCTTCCCGGCCGGCCACTTCATCCGCAAGCCGCATGAGCTGGACTATCTTGAGGAGCCTGATGTGTTCCACGATGTCTTCGGCCATGTCCCGATGCTGATGAACCCCTCCATTGCCGATTACATCCAGGCCTACGGCGTGGGCGGATTGCGGGCCCAAAAGCTCGGCATGCTGGAAAAACTCGCGCGCGTGTACTGGTACACCGTCGAGTTCGGCCTGGTGAAGCAGAAGGACGGCTTGCGCATCTATGGCGCGGGCATCGCTTCGTCCTACACGGAAAGCGTTTTTGCGCTCGACGATGCGTCGCCCAACCGCCTTCGCTTTGACCTGGAACGGGTCATGCGCACCCATTACCGGATTGACGATTTTCAGGAAACCTACTTCGTCATCAATAACCTGGACGAACTGCTTGAGCTGGCCCGGATCGACTTCAGCCCTTTTTATGAACGCGTGCAGGGCCAGCCGGACTACGAGCCGGGCACTGTTCTGGCCTCCGATCAAGTGATCGCGCAGGGATCGGGCCGCTACCACCATGACAAACGCCGGGGAGCATCCACATGAGCTTTGAAAACAAAACCGTGATGGTGACCGGGGCTGCCGGCAATTTGGGGCAGGCGGTGGCCGCTGCCTTCGCCAGCCAGGGCGCGCGCCTGGTGCTGCTAGGCCGGCAGGTCGGTCCATTGAGGGCCGCCTTTGGCGACGAGGGTGCAAACCGGCTGTTCCTGGCCGCTGACCTGCTCGACGGGCCGCAAGTCGCGGCCGCGCTGGCGGCGGCGGTGGCGCGTTTCGCTCGCATTGATGTGCTGTGCAACCTGGCCGGTGGCTTCCGGATGGGCGACGCGGTGCATGAGACAGCGGACAGCAGCTGGGATTTTTTACTGGACATCAATGCCCGCACGCTGCTGAACATGGTCAGGGCCGTGGTGCCGCACATGCTGGAGCGCGGAGGCGGAAAAATCGTCAATGTCGGCGCCTATGCGGCGCAAAAGGGCGCGGCGCAGATGGGCGCCTACTGCGCCGCCAAGAGCAGCGTCATCCGCCTGACGGAGGCGATGGCCGCCGAGTTGCGGGCCAAAAACATCAACGTCAACTGCGTCCTGCCGAGCATCATTGACACCCCCGAAAACCGCGCTGCCATGCCGGCGGCGGACCCGCAGCGCTGGGTGGCGCGCAATGACCTGGCCAGCGTGATCGTTTTCCTGGCGTCAGACGCGGCACGCGCCATTCATGGCGCAGCGTTGCCGGTGACCGGCTTGAGTTGAACAATGGCTCAATGGTGATGGCCGTGCTCGCCATGCACATGCTGGTGCGCGATTTCTTCTTCGGACGCCGTGCGCACGTCGGTGACCTTCAGCGTAAAGCGCAGCGCCTTGCCGGCCAGCGGATGGTTGGCGTCCAGGATCACGGTGTTGCCCTTGATCTTGGAGACATAAAACACCTGCTTGCGGCCATCGCTGCCCTGGCCTTCGAGCTGCCCGCCGACCTTCACGCCGGGCGGAAACTGGCTGCGCGGAATGGTGCGCACCAGGTCTTCATCGCGCAGGCCGAAGGCGTCTTCGGGCGGCAGGGCCAGCGTGGTCTGGTAACCGGGCTCATGGCCCTCCAGCGCTTCTTCGATTTTGGGCAGGGTGTTGCCGTAGCCGCCATGCAGGTAAACCATCGGCTCCTTGTTTTCCTCGATCAGCTTGCCCTGGGCGTCAGACAATTTGAAGCGCAGGGTAACGGCGGTATTTTTTTCAATTTTCATGGGGTGACTTTCGGGAGTGCGGCCAGACCGGCGCCTTGCGGATGGCCCGTTTCGGGGGGATGATCTTAGCAACGATGGCCGCTCGTAGCCGGACTGCACGGCTCAGGCGCTGCCGCTACCCTGGTCAAAAGTCATCAACATGCCCATAAAACCCATCACGCCGATGAACCTGCCTGAGATCGAAACCATCGAATTGCTGTCCACGGCTGCCAGCCCCAGGCCTTTGTTTGTGCTGCTGCATGATGCCGGTGGCACGGCGCTCGACATGCTGGCGCTGGGCCATCTGCTGGGCGGTGCCTTTGCTGAAGCGGCCGTGCTGATTCCCGAAGGGCTGACGGGCCCGTCATATGCTGGCAGGGACGCGGACGAACTGGCGCAAAGGGTGGAAACGCTGGCCGCTTTTTTACGCGCGCAGCAGCAGCGCCTGGGTGTTCTGCAATCCGACACGGCGCTGGCCGGTTTGGGCGCTGGAGCCACTTTGGCGCTGGCATTGAGCAATGCGAACGATGGGCTGGTCGGCCGCGTGCTGGCCTTTGGCGGCTGCTACGCCGTCTGGCCCGCCAGGGCGCCCGCGCTCACCACCTTGCACCTGCTGCATGGGCAAAACGACCCGGTGGTGCCGGTGGCCCGCATCCGCCATGATTTTGAACACCTGGTGGAGCTCGGCGCCGATGCCACCCTGGACGTGGCTCGCTCGCTGGGGCATGAGCTGCATCCGGCGCTGATGGACCGGGCCGTCACAAGGCTGCAGACTTGCGTGCCGCTGCGCTTCTGGAAAGCGCTGTAAGCGCTACTGGCAGGCCTGCACGGCCTTGCCTTCAAGCTGCGCTGCGAGGGCGTCGAGCTTGGTCCGCATCGAGGCATCGGCCGCAGGCAGCTTGAGCCACAGGCTGGGCAATTCGGGCCGCTCCAGCACCACTTTGGCGCTGCGAATGCCGCGCTGGTTCATCTGCGCCAGGGCGTTCTCGGCCTCGGCTTTCGAGCTGAAGCTTCCGAGCGACAGGCCGGGGTTGAGAGTCGGGCTGACCGGCGGCTCGAAGGCCAGGCCGAGTTGCTCCAGCTTGAGGCGCTTCCTGTTCATCGCTTCCTTGCTGATGTATTTGCCCATGTAGATGATCCAGTGCACGGAATCGCCACTGCTTTCAAAGGTCCAGCTGTCCTTGGGCAGGCTGCTTTGCAGGCGCCAGCGCAGGGTACGCGCCTGTTGCTCGGTAAAGACGCCGACCTGCAGGCATTGAGCGCTTGCGGAAGGCGTGGGCGTTGTGCCTGCGGGTGCATGCACGGCGGGCGGGACCGCGCGGGGTGCGATCAGCTGCATCG
>JBDSZF010000153.1:0-3276 GCA_039925285.1 Polaromonas sp. | reverse complement strand
TTGCTCACAAAGGCCAGCACCTCGCCGGTTTTCGGGTCCAGCGCCACCAGGGCGCCGCGCCGCGAACCAAACATGTCCTCGACCAGTTTTTGCAGGCCGATGTCCAGCGACAGCATCACGGTATTGCCGGGTGTCGCGGGCGTGGTGGAGAGCTTTCGCAAGGCGCGCCCGCCGGCCGAGGTTTCCATCTGCTCGACGCCGGTGATGCCGTGCAGCTGCTTTTCAAAACTCTGCTCGACCCCGAGCTTGCCGATGGAGTCGGTGCCACGGTAATTGCCTTCTTCCTCACGGTCTTCGATCGCGTCTTTTTCGCGCTGGTTGATGCGCCCGATATAACCCACCACATGACTGCCCAGCTCGCCGTAGGGATAGCTGCGAAACAGCCTGGCCTTGATGTCCACCCCCGGAAAGGCAAAACGCCGGGCTGCAAACCGGGCCACTTCCTCGTCGCTCAGCCGCGTGCGCAGCGGGATTGACTCGAAACTTTTCGACTCTTCGCGCAAGCGCTTGAAGCGCCGCTTGTCCCAGGGCTGGATATCGACGATCTTTCCCAGCGCCGCAATGGTCTCATCCAGGTTGTCGACCTTTGACGGGGTGATTTCCAGCGTATAGGCCGAATAATTCGATGCCAGCACGATGCCGTTGCGGTCCAGGATCAGGCCGCGGTTCGGCACGATGGGAATAATCGCCGTGCGGTTGTTTTCGGCCTGCTCGCTCAGATCGACATGGCGATAGACCTGCAGATACATCAGGCGCGCCGCCAACAGCGAAAAGGCCAGAAACACCACCAGGCCGGCGACCAGCACACGGGTGCGAAAGCGCGACAGGTCGGCCTCAACGTTTCTGAGTTCAGTCATGGCGATGGGACTCGGCGTAGGGCAAAAAGTGCCAGGGAGAAATACCGGGAAGAATGCATTTGATCAGTTGGAGACAGCGCTTGCCGCCGGCCTGCGACTGGCGTCTGCGGTCGGTCCCGCAAATTTCATGAGAGCAGTTAGAGCGGGCGGTTTTCATCCCGGTCCGGCGTGCGCAGCTGCGGCACCAGCAGCAGCACGCTGGCCACCGGCCACAGCAGCGTTTCGGCCACAGGGGCAACCAGCACGATCCAGCCCGGAAAAATGCCGCCGCCCAGCAGGCGCAGGATCAACTCCACACCATGCGCGGCCGCGAACAGCGGCAGTACCTGCAAGGCCTGCAGCGGCACCGTGAACCACAAGAGCCGGCGCTGGATCATGGATGCAAAAAAACTCAGCGCTGTGTAGGAAAAGGCGTGTTGTCCGAGCAGCGAGGTTTGATGCACATCCATCGCCAGGCCAAACATGAAGGCAATGCCAATGCCCACCCGCAGCGGCTGGTGCACAGTCCAGAAAACCAGCACCAGGGCCAGAAAATCGGGCATCCAGACCACGCGCCCCAAGGGCAGCATGTTGAGCAGCAAGGCCACCATCAGGCTGGCCCAGATGAACAGGGGATTCGCGGGCAACAGCAGCTGCTGGCCGGAGCGCATGATCATTTGGCCGTCCCTTTCCGGCCCGGCGCAACCGGTGCGGCCATCTCGGGCCGCAGCCCCAGATCGGAAGTGACGGGCTTGACCACGATCACATGCCGCGCGCCACTGGTCAGCGCCTGCGGCACGCAGTAGATTTTGGAAAAGGCCGATTCGGCACGGTGCTCGATCCGGCTGACTTTGGCAACCGGCAGGCCTGGCGGGTAAACGCCATCGACGCCGCTGGTGGTCAGCAGGTCACCCTCCTGCACATCGGCGTTGCTGCCCATGAAACGCAGCTCCATGCCGCCGCCCCCCACGATCGGGTCGCCATAGGCCACGCTGCGCGCGCCGGTGCGCATATTGAGTACCGGAATGGCCAGATCACGATCGACGACCAGCGTGACCTCGCTGACCAGCGGATGCACCCGCGTAACCTGCCCGAGCACGCCGGACTCATCGAGCACCGGAGCCCCCAATTCGACTTTGTTCGCCTGCCCCTTGTCAATGATGACCTTGCGGGTATAGGGGTCGGCCGCGTCATACAGCACCTCGGCCGCCAGCACCGGTAGGGCCAGCTGTTCGCGCAGATCGAGCAGCTGGCGCAGGCGCTTGTTTTCCTGCGTCAGCTGTTCCACCTGAGCGGCGCGCAGCGACTGCAGCGCGAGCTTTTTGCGAGTCTCGGCGCTCTCGGACTGGGCCTGCGTCAGGTCGGCGAAATACTCGGCGCCGTTTTTGACCGCATGAACCGGCTGCACCGCCAGTCTCTGCACCGGATACAAGACGGTGGCAATGGCGGAGCGGATCGGCTGCGTGACGTTGAAGCGCGCATCTGCCACCATTAAAAACAGCGACAGCGCACCAAAAAAAAGCAGCTTGGACCGCACCGACGGCCCCTGGTTGAAAAAGGGCGGCAGTGATCTGTCGATGGTTCCTAGGGCCATGGTGCGTTTTCAAGCAGGTCCGGTTTCATGGGGCAGGCAGACTGCATGGAACCGGCTTGAAGGATGGCGTGGTGAAAAAAGTTTATTCCGTGGTGAAGATGGAACCCAGCCGGTCCATGCGCTCCAGCGCAATGCCGCAGCCGCGCACCACGCAGGTCAGCGGGTCCTCGGCCACCAGCACCGGCAGGCCGGTTTCCTCGGCCAGCAGGCGGTCCAGGTCGCGCAGCAGCGCGCCGCCGCCGGTCAGCATCATGCCGCGGTCGGAGATGTCGGCGCCGAGCTCGGGCGGCGTCTGCTCCAGCGCGTTCTTGACGGCCGAGACGATCTGGTTCAGCGGGTCGGTCAGCGCCTCGAGGATTTCGTTGCTGGAAATCGTGAAGCTGCGCGGAACGCCTTCGGACAGGTTGCGGCCCTTGACCTCCATCTCCTTGACCTCGGAGCCCGGAAAGGCCGAGCCGATGTTCTTCTTGATGGCCTCGGCCGTCGGCTCGCCGATCAGCATGCCGTAGTTGCGCCGGATGTAGTTGATGATGGCGTCGTCGAAACGGTCGCCGCCGACGCGCACGCTGCCCTTGTAGACCATGCCGCCCAGCGAGATCACGCCGACTTCGGTGGTGCCGCCGCCAATGTCGACCACCATCGAGCCGCAGGCCTCCGATACCGGCAGGCCGGCGCCCAGAGCGGCCGCCATGGGCTCCTCAATCAGGTACACGGCCGCAGCGCCGGCGGCCTCGGCGGCGTCCTTGATGGCGCGGCGCTCGACCTGGGTCGAGCCGCAGGGCACGCAGATGATGATGCGCGGGCTGGGCGTGAGCAGGCGGCGCGGATGCACCATCTTGATGAACT